>DQED01000123.1 GCA_003525525.1 Desulfovibrio sp. | reverse complement strand
ATCCGCGTCCCCTTATTTTACCCCTTCGAGGGGGTCCGGGGGGCATCATGCCCCCCGGCCGCCGGAGGCACTCTTATTCCCATGATCTCGAAGGCACTCATTCTCTCCGCCGGGCTCGGCACGCGGCTGCGGCCGCTGACGGACGTCATGCCCAAGCCCATGGTGCCCCTGGCCGGCCGGCCGCTGCTCGAGCACCTGGTGCGGCGCTGCGCCGCGGCCGGCATAGGCGACCTCGCCGTAAACCTGCACTACCTGCCCCATGTCGTGACCGACCATTTCGGCAACGGCGCGGCCTTCGGCGTGCGGCTCCTCTACGGCCTGGAGGCGGAACTCCTCGGCACGGCCGGCGCGATCAACAATTTCCGGGAGTTTTTCAGCGAGCCGTTCCTGGTCCTTTACGGCGACGTGTACTTCGACGTGGACCTCGCCGCCTTTGCCGCCGCCCACGAAGCCAGCGGCGCGACGGCCACGGTGGGACTCTACCACGTGGACAACCCCACCGAGTGCGGCCTCGTGGACCGCGACGCGAAGGGGCGCATCACCCGGTTCGTGGAAAAGCCGGCCGTGGCCTTCACCGACCTGGCCAATGCCGGCATCTACGCCATGTCTCCGAAGGTCCTGGACTATATACCGGAATCCGGGTTTTGCGACTTCGGTCGCGACGTGTTCCCGGCCATGCTCGCCGCGGGCGAGCCGCTTTACAGCGAAGTGCTGGACGGCTATGTTATGGATATTGGGTCGCCACAAAAGTACGAGCGGGCCCAAGCCTACGTGGCGTCGCGCGCGTAGCCCGGAAGCGAATTTTACAGGCCACGGCACCCCGGACAGGAGCGAACGAGCGGCGATGGAATTCACGTGCCTTGCGCGTCAGGCGTTCGATTCCGCGGCCTTCGGCTGCGATTTTTTCCGCGTGACGCGCTACGACTACCCCAAGCTCGCGCGCGAGCTGGCGTGGCTGCGCGCCATGCCCGGGGTCATGGCCGACGCCCGCATCGCCGCCTCGGACCGCGAGGCGGACCTTTTTTTCCAGCGCCAGGGGTTCCGCAAGGTCACGGTGCAGGTGCGCTTCGCCGGACTGGTCGATCCGGCGCTGGCCGCGGGGCCGGACCCGCGCGACACCGCGGAAAACCGCCTCTCCCCGCAGGCCGTGGCAACACACGTGGACAATCTGCGCTACGACCGCTTCAACCTGGACGCGTTCGCGCCCAAAGCGTGCCGCGACCGGTTCCAGGCGGCCTGGATCGGCAATTCCCTGGCCTCGCCGGCCCTGCGCAAGGTCTACGACGGCGAAAGTTTCGTGAGTTTCAAGTACGACGGCGCGGACGCCGTGGTGGACATCGTCTCGGTGCTCGTGCACAGGCGGGGCATCGGCCTGTCGCTTATGCGCCGGGCGCTCGTGGCCGCGGCCCGGGCGGGGTGCACGCGGCTTTGCGTCACCACCGAGGCGGAAAACGAGCCGGCCTGCCGGCTCTACGCCGCATGCGGCCTGTCCGCCGAGGCGCATTTTTCCCGTTTCCACTACGCCTCCCCCGGGGAGGCCTCCACTGCGAGGCACGCATGATCATATCCAAGGCTCCGGTGCGCTTGAGTTTCGGCGGCGGCGGCACGGACCTGCCCGCCTATTACGAACGCCACGGCGGCGCGGTGCTTTCCGTCACCATCGACAAGTACTTCTACACCATCGTCGAGCCCACCAAGGACGGCACGGTGGAGCTCGTCTCCTCGGACTACCAGCTCCACCAGCGCATTCCGGACATGGAGAAGGCCAACTTGAGCGATGCGCTGAAAATCCCCAAGGCGGTGCTCAAGCGTTACGGCGTGGACGGCGGCCTGTACATGGCGCTCAAGGGCGACGTGCCCACGGGGTCCGGGCTCGGGCTTTCCGGCGCGGTCACGGTGAGCATCGTCCAGGCGGTGGCCACCTTCAAGGGCCAGTCCCATGACAAGGCGGAACTGGGCAGGATCGCCTCGGAAATCGAGATCGGCGCACTGCGGCGCCCCATCGGCATGCAGGACCAGTACGCGGCCGCCCACGGCGGGCTCAACTTCATGACGTTTTCCAAGGACGGCGTCACGGTAACGCCGGTTTCCCTGCCGCACGACGTGCTGTCCAACCTGGAGCGCCGGCTGCTCCTGTTCCACACCGGAGCCCAGCGTGATTCCGCCAACATCCTGGCCGGACAAAAAAAATCCACCGAGGCGAACGATACCGGCGTCATCGCCGCCCTGGACGCGCTCAAGGCGCAAGCCTACCGCATGCGCGACGCGCTCGTGGCCGGCGACCTGGACGGCTTCGGACGGCTGCTCGACGAAGCCTGGAACTTCAAGAAGAACCTGGCCAAAAACATCAGCAATCCCGCCATCGACCGCTACTACGAAGCGGCCCTGGCCAAGGGGGCGCTCGGCGGCAAGATCGCCGGCGCCGGCGGCGGCGGCTTCCTGCTGGTCTATTGCCCGCCCGAGGCGCAGCAGGCCGTCATCGAGGAGATGACGGAAATGGGCCTGGAACGGCTGCCGTTCTGCTTCGAGACCGGCGGCGCGCAGCTCACGCTGGATCACACCGGCAGCTTCAACGCCACCATCACCCCCGAAGGCTACCTGCTCGGCATGCGCGCCGTGGTCAGCCGCCTGGACAAGGAACAGATCGGCCGCATCGCGGACACCATCTGGGAGGCGCGCAAGCACGACCGGCAGATCTTCATCATGGGCAACGGCGGCAGCGCCTCTACCGCCAGCCACTTCTGCTCCGACCTGTCCAAGACCACGCTGATTCCCGGGAAGAAGGGCTTTCGCGTGGTGCCGCTGACGGACAACATTCCGCTCATGACCGCCTGGGGCAACGACGCGGGCTTCGAGAACATCTTCTACGGCCAGCTGCTCAACCTGCTGAACCCGGACGACGTGGTCATCGGCATCTCCGGCGGCGGCATGTCGCCCAACGTGCTCAAGGCCCTGGACCTCGCCCGGGAGCGCGGCGCGCGCACCATCGGCATGGCCGGCTTTTCCGGCGGCAAGCTCAAGGACGCGGTGGAGGACTGCTTCATCGTGCCAAGCGACAACTACCAGTTCATCGAGGACGTGCACATGATCCTCGTGCACCTCATCGCCTCGGTCCTGCGCGAGCGCATCGCGAAGGAGTAGGGGGGAAGGGAAGAAAAAACCGGGGCGCTGCCCCGGGCCCCGTCGGGGGGATCATCCCCCCCGAGCCCCCTGGAAGGGGGGACATCGTGGGGTTGAGGATTTTCGGGGGGGACGGTAAGGAGCCCCCATGCGGCGGCCGGGACGTTGTTCCGGCCGGCCGCGTTTTGCGGGGCCGGCGGTCCCGCCCACTCCATCGCAACGGAAGCCGCCCATGACCGCAATCCTCTTGGCCGTCGCCATCGCCCTGGCCGGGTTCGCCCTGGAAGTCTGGCCGCGCCTTATCAACCGCTATTTCGGCATCGACACCTGGCGCTTCGCGCTTTTGGCCGACGCCATCCGCCGCCACGGCCGCTACCCGGACAGCGTGCCCGAGAAATACATCGTGCCGGGTTCGGTGGACAATCCGCCGTTTCTGCCGTTCGTGTGCTCGCGCTTTTCCAAGGCCTGGCTCGACCGCAACCAGGGGCTCATCTCCCCGGCCTTCGACGTGCTGCAAAGCCTGACCGTCTTCGGCCTGGGCTGGGCCGTGACCGGCGCGCCCGTGGGCGGGCATCTGGCGCAGATCTTCTACATGCTCACCCCCGTCGTGCCCCTGGAGGCGAGCAACCTGAGCCTGCGCACGCCGGGGAGCCTCATCTTCCTGTGGGCCATGCTCGGCGTGCAGGCCTACGCGCTGCACCCGAGCGTCTGGACGTTCGCCCTCGGCGTGGCCGGGGTGACGCTCCTCACGTTCACCCACCGCATGGCCGTGCAGGTGCTCTTTTTCGGCATCATCGGCTTCACCGTCATCGACGGCAACGCCCGCTGCCTGCTCGTTTTTCTCGTCGGCGTGCTCTTTTCCATCTTCGCCTTCAAGGGCGCGTACCTCAAGTACCTGCGCGGCCAGCTGCTCATGATCGCCTTCTGGATGTACAACATCCACAACCGGCTGGCCCACCAGGTGCGCGGCAACCCGACCAGGGAGAAAAAGCACACCGACTTCGTGCGCCGCATCGAATACCTCATCTGGAAGATTCCGGTGCTGCCGTTTTTCGCCGTCAATCCCTGGGCCATCTACGCCTTCGTCGCCCTGGCCCTGCCGGACTACGGGGCCATGGCCGCGGCCTCGCCGTGGTTCTCCGTGGTCATCAAATGGTCCGTGGTGCTTTTTATCCTCGGCATTCTCTTCAATACCAAGTACATGCGTTTCCTGGGCGAAGGCCAGCGCTACCTCGAGTACGCCACGGCCGCCGCTGCCGCCGCTGCCGCCGCCCTGGTCCTCAAGTTCGCCGCCGACCCGGCCGTGTGGGGCCTCGTCAAGGCCGCGCCCTTCATCGTCGGGGCGGGGTGCCTGGGCGTGATCCTCTTTTTCCAGATCAAGCTCGTGGTGCATAACCCCGACAAGTCCGTCACCCCGGCGCTGTGGGCCGTGCTCGCGCATTTGAACGCCTTTCAGGGGGAAGTGCGCATCGCCTGCCTGCCCCACGGCCTGGCCGACGCGGTTACGTATTTTCTGACCAACGGCAAGGCGCTGCTGTCGGACAACTCCGTCGGCGTCTACGAACTCGTGGACTACTGGCCGCTGCTGCAAAAGCCGCTGCGCGAGATCGCGGACAAGTACGGCCTCACGCACTTCCTGGTCAGCACCAAGTTCGTGACCCTGGAGGAACTGGATATTCCCGGCTTCGTCGAGGTCTTCCGCCGGGAGCACTACGTGGTGCTCGCGCGCGAGGACGCGTAAGCGATGAAACAGTTGTCCTCGGTCCTCGTCGCGACCATCTCCGACATCACCGACGCCGCCACGGGCGAGCGCATGCGCCACAATTCCCCGGCCTGGCCCATGCTGGAGTTCTTTCGCGACCGGGCCGAACGCGCGACCGTTCTCGAGCTGTCGCTGCCCCGGCCGGGCATGGTCTCCCGGCCCCAGGCCTCGTTTTTCGAGCGCGGCGAACTGCGCGAGCGACGCGTCTGGCCGGGCTGGCTGACCGCTCCGATAGCCGTGCCGCCGGACAAAGCGCAGCCCAAGACCTATTTCCGCCTGAAGATCCGCGACATCCTGGCCTGCTTCTGGGCCGCCGCGGCTACGCCCGGCCCCATCGACCTCTTCGTCGGCGTGGAATCGCTGCTCGCCCTTTGCGGCGCGGCGCTCAAGGTCCGGGGCAAGGTGCGGGAGAGCGCCTACTACATCTCCGACTGGTCGCCCTGGAAGTTCGACAACAAGGCGCTCAATGACCTCTACATCTGGCTCGACAAGACCGCCTGCCGCCGCTCGGACTACATCTGGAACTACACCTACGCCATAAGCGACGCCCGGCGCGACATCCTGGGCTACGACATGGCGCAGCTCGGGCGCGAGCTCTGGGTGCCCTTCGGCTTCATCCCGGACGGCGTGGTCATCAAGTCCCACGACGAGGTAGACCGTCGCCGGCTCTTCTACAGCGGCGGCATCTGCCGGGAAAACGGCGTGGCGCTCATCGTCGAGGCGCTGCCGGAGATTCTCGCCTCCGTGCCGGACGCGGTGATCGACATTTTCGGCGACGGGCCGCAGCTGGCCGAGCTCAAGGCAAGGGCCGCGGCGCTCGGCGTCTCGCGCGCCATCATCTGGCACGGCTACGTCACGGACCGCCGCCGCATCCTCGACGCCGCGCTGTCCGCCTCGGCCGCCCTGGCCCCGTACATGCCCTTTCCCGAAAACGTGAAGCGTTTCGGCGACGTGATCAAAATCCGCGAGGCCATCGGCTGCGGCCTGCCCGTGGTCACGACGGAGGTGCCGCCGTCGCACCGCGAGGTGCGCGAAGGCGGGCTCGGCGCGGTCATCCCCTACGACGCCGGGGCACTGGCCAAGACGGCCGTACGCCTGCTCACGGACGAACCCTGGTACCGCGCCGTGCGCGACCGCGTGGTCGCGGCCTCGCGCGACAACCTCTGGGACGCCATCTACACGCGCACGCTTGCGGCCATGGGCTACGACGCCGCGCCCCGCTTCGGCGCTCAGGCCGGCTGAGGCCGGCAACGGCCCGCACGGCGCGGCATCTTGCGCCGGCGCGGCCTTCCCGCTACAGTCGCCGTCGCCTCGCGGCCGGGTATGGCCTCACGCGCGCCCGCTTCGGGCGAGAAACGCTCAACACGCCGCGAAACCACGCCGGCGCAGGCGGAGTCCATGCTGTTTTCCACGAAAAAACACCTCGACCAGGTGCCCGCGGGCTTCGACCTCGACAGCCGCCCCAAGGTGGGCGTGCTGGTCGAAACCACCATTCCCCCCGTCTCCCGCGCCAACCTGCGCATGTACTGGCTGGCCAAGGTGCTCATCGCCGAGAAGCGGGTGATGGTCAACATGGTCTCCCCGAGCAAGAACCTGCGCTCCAGGCGTTCCTATTTCGTGGAATGGATCTGGATGAACCAGTTCCCGGGCTGGGCCTGCCACCTCTACACCCGCTGGCGGCTGCCCGTGCGCATCTGGCACTTCCTGGCCTCCATCATCTCGCTCGTCATCCTCGAAGTCTGGTACCGCCGCTCCTGCGGCCGGGGATTCGCCGCCCTGCACGCCTGGAACCCCCTGGCCGGGCTCGCCGCTGTGCTTGCGGGCAAACTCATCCGCAAGCCGGTGTTCGTGGATTTCACGGACTTTTATTCCGACATCGCGCGCACGGACATGCCGCTTTTAAGCAAACCCCTGGTCTGGCTGGAAAACTACGTCCTGCGCCAGGCCCGCTTCATCTTCGTGGTGAGCAACCAGCTCAAGGAGCACCTGGCGCGCGCCCACGGCCTGACGCCGGAGAAGATCCACATCGTGCCCGACGGCACGGATTCCGAGACCTTCCGGCCGGACGTGCCGACCGCCGGCGTGCGCGAGCGCCTCGGCATTCCAAAGGACGCGCCGGTGCTCGTCTTCCACGGCGACATCAAGCACGACGACGGCGTGGACATCCTGCTCAAGGCCCTGGCCCTGGTCGCCAGGGAGCGCCCGGACGCCCGCCTGCTCATCCTCGGCGGCGGCAGCCCCTATTTCGACGAAGTCTGTAGGCCGCTTATCGCCGCGCTCGGCCTCGAGGGAAACGTGGTCCTGCCCGGCTGGATTCCCCACGCGGACGTGCCGGCGGTGCTGTGCGCCTGCGACATCGGCGCCATGACGCTGCGCGCCACGCTCAACCACGACCACTACCTGTCGTTCAAACTCTTCGAGTACTGGGGCTGCGGCAAGCCTGTGGTGGTCACGAAGCTCAAGGCCATCGGCGAGATCGCCCGCGACGGCGAGAACGCGCTCGTCGCGCCAAGCGGCGACGTGGAGGCCTTTGCCAAGGCGTTCCTGCGCCTGATTGCCGACAAGGAGCTCGCCGCCCGCCTGGGCCATGCCGGCCGGGAACTCGTGGTGCGCGAATACGACTGGCGCGAGATCATGAAAAAGGAAACCGCCGTGTACACGGCCGAATTCCTGGACGCGGCCGAACCCCGCAAAACCCGGTAGCGCCCGCCATGCCCGTGTCCTTCGACAGCGTCATCATCGAGCTGACCAACCACTGCAATTTTTCCTGCCCCTTCTGCCCGAGCGACGCCATCACGCGGCCCAAGGGCTTCATGGACCCGGCGCTCATGGACGCCATCCTCGTCCAGATCGCCCGGGGGCGCATCGCGCCCGTGGTGCAGTTCGGGCTCATGGGCGAGCCGTTCTTGCACAAGGGCCTGTTCGACATGGCCGCCAGGGCCCGGGAGCTGGGCCTCACGCTTCGCGTCTTCACCAACGGCAGCCGCCTGACCGAGGCCAACGTGGAGCGCATCGTCGCCTCGGGCATCAACGAGCTCTACGTCAGCTACCGGGGCGTGGACGCCGCGGCCTTCGCCGAGCTTTCCCGCACGGACTTCGGGGCCTACCGCGAGGGCGTGCGCCGGCTGGTCGCCGCCGCGCCGCGTTTTTCCGGCCGCGTCATCCTCAAGGTCTTCAAGGACACGGTCTACGAAAAGGCCCTCGGCACCGACGCCATGGGCCGCAGGATGTCCGCCGCGAGCGTCGAGGCGCGCATGGAGGAACTCCTGCGCGGCGTGGCCCCGCCCGTGTCCTTCGCCCCGGACCGCGCCCGGGCCAACCACGCGGTGCGGGTCACGGACAACGTCTCCGTGCGCTTCGAGACCGTCTCGCGCTGGGTCAGCCAGGAAAACGCCGGCAGGCCCGGGTTCGTGAAAGGCGTCGTCGGCGCGTGCGACGGCCTGGACGGGCATTTCGGCATCCTCTGGAACGGCGACGTGACCACCTGTTGCAAGGACTACGACGGCCAAAACGTCTTCGGCAACGCCGCCCGGCAGTCCCTGGCCGGCGTGCTGGAAAGCGATGCCGGCAAACGGCTGCGGCGCTGCCTCAAATACTGCCTGCTGCCCACGGAATATTGCCGCCAGTGCCGCGGCGGCGACACCTGGCGCGACGCGCTCATCCACCAGTTCGGCACCATTGCGCTCTTTAAGACGCCCCTTTCCCGCATCCTGCTCGGCCTCGGCCGGGGCGGGGACGACGCCTCGTGAAAAGGCGTCTCGCGGCGCTGGCGCCCCTCGCGGTCGTCGCAATCTTTGTCGTCCTCTCCTTCCGGGGCATCCTGTTCGCCCCGGGGCACGTCTACCAGAACTGGGACAACGCCACCCCGCCCTTCCCCGAGGAGGTGCGGCGGCTGGCGGAAATCTCGCAGTACGGCTGGAACGCCCATTTCGACCTGGGCTCGCCCGGGGCCTTCGGGGCCATCAACCGCTGGTTCGACATCGTGGTGCGCGAGGGGCTGGCCCCCCTGGGCGGCTCGTTTATCATGAAATGGCTGCCCCCGGCCTATGCCGTGGTCGGCGGCGCGGGCATCCTCGCCCTGTGCGCCGCGCTCGGGCTCGGGGCCTGGCCGTCGCTCGTTGCGGCGCTCCTTTATGCGTGCAATCCCCGGCAGTATTCCCTGGCCGTCAGCGGCCACGTGCAGGAGACCGGCTTCGCCCTGGCCCTTCTGCCCTGGATCGTCTGGCTCCTGTGGCGGG
>DQED01000130.1 GCA_003525525.1 Desulfovibrio sp. | reverse complement strand
AGGCTCCTGGGCTATGGCCTCGCCTGCCATGCGGCCGTGATCGCCGGCGTGGTGCAGCCCCAACGGCTGCTGCGCCGGGAAGTCGACCACCGCGAAGAGGAGATGGCCGCGCGCATGACGCGCCTGGGAGCCCAGACCCGGGCCACCTTCGAGCTGACCCGTCTCAAGGACCTCGAGAACGGCGACTTCGACCGCTTCGCCCGCGCGCTGCTGACGCGGGCCCGGGCCGTGCTGCACCTGGAGCGGGCGGGCGTGTGGCTGTTCTCCCCGGAGGGAGACCGGCTGACCCTGGCCATCGGCATCGGGGACGCCGCCACGGACACGGTCGCCGTTCTGGATGTGTCCGGTGCGGACGACTACCGTGAGGCCCTGGCCCACGAACGGGTCCTGGCCGTGCCCGACGCCACGTCCTGGCCGCTCGCCGTGCCTGCGCTTGCGGCCGCCCTCGCCGCGCGCGGCGTGGCTTCGGGCATCGACGTCCCCCTGCGCTTCTCCGGACGCCTCGCCGGCGTGCTCAAGCTCGAATACGACAGCGCGCCCCGCCGCTTCGCCGACGACGAACTGGCGTTTGCCGGCACCCTGGCCGACCTGCTCGTCCTCGGCCGGGAGTCGGCAGAGCGCCGCCTGGCCGCCCGCAACCTTGCCGAAAGCGAGCAGCGCCTGCGCGCCTTCGTGGACGCCATGCCCGATCCGGCCTGTTTGAAGGACGCCGACGGCCGCTGGCTCGTGGCCAACCGGGCCATGCTCGAAGCCCTGCGCCTGCCGGCGACGGGCTGGGAGGGACGGACGAGCAAGGAACTCGACGCGGTCTGTGCCGGGGACAAGACCGCGCTGGAGGCCATGGCGGCGACGGACCGCCGGACCTGGGCGGCACGGGAAGCCTCGGTGTTCGGCCTGACGCTGGCCGGCGCCGGCGGGAACGACCGGCATTTCGACATCATCAAGGCCCCGCTGTTCCACATCGACGGACGCCCCCGGGGCATGGCCATCCTGGCCCGCGACGTCACCGCCTACCGCGACGCGCTCTCACGGCTGCGCGAGTCCAACGCGGAACTCGAAGCCATCTACAACGAAACTTCGGACGGGCTCGTCATCGCCGACATCGGCAACCAAACCATGGTGCGGGTCAACGCCGCCGCCTGCCGCATGTTCGGCTACGAACCTCGCGCCCTGACCGCGCTGTCTCCCTGGGACCTGCACCCGGCCGAGGAACGGGAGCGCTTCGTGCGCCTGTTCGGGGAAATCGCGGCCGGCAAGCTGCGCCTGCTGGAAGGCATCCCCTGCCGCCGCGCCGACGGCGCGACCTTTTTCGCCGACATTTCCGCCCAGCCCATAGCCTACGGCGGCCGGCCGGCCATCCTGGGCTTTTACCGCGACATCACCGAACGCCGCGCCGTGGACGCGACCCTGCGCGCCTCGGAGGAACGCTTCCGCCGCGTGTTCAACAGCACCTACGACGCCATCTTCCTCCACGACGCGCAGGGGGCCATCCTCGACGTCAACGAGAAGGCGCTGGAACTCTTCGGCATGCGCCGCGAGGAAATGAACGTCATCTCCATCGCGCGCGACCTCTCCGCCCCGGAAACCTCCTCCGGCCAGTTGCAGGAATACTGGGACGCGGTGCTGGCCGGCCAGGAGCGCTTCTTCGAATGGAAAGCCAAGCGTCCCCACGACGGCAGCATCTTCCATGTCGAGGTCTACCTGCGCCGCATCCTGCTCGGCGAGCGACCGGTCATCCTGGCCAACGTGCGCGACGTCACCGAAAGAAAGCGCGTCCAGGCCGCCCTGGCCGCCCGCCAGGAGGAGATCTCGGCCCTCAACCGCGATCTGGCCCTGCGCGTGCGCGAGGCGACCGAAAAGAACCGGCAAAAGGACATCCTGCTTTTAAACCGCACGCGCCTGGCCGCCATGGGCGAAATGATCGGCAACATCGCCCACCAGTGGCGGCAGCCCCTCAACGCCCTGTCCATCGTCCTGGCCAACATGCGTTTCGAATTCGAGGCCGCCTGCGGCGAGGAAGGGGAGGAGCTCGCCGCCGCCCACCGCCAGGCCGGGGAAATCCTGCGCAAGATGTCCGCCACCATCGACGACTTCCGCGACTTCTTCCGGCCCGACAAGGAGCGCAAGGTCTTCGACGTGGCCACGGCCATCGGCGACGCGCTGCTGCTCGTCGAGGCGAACCTGGCCCAGCACGGCATCGCGCTGCGCGTGACGGCACGCAAAAACCCGCGCGTCATGGGGTTTCCTGGCGAGTTCTCCCAGGTCGCGCTCAACCTCGTCGGCAACGCCCGCGACGCCATCCTGGCCTCGGGCGTGCGCGACGGCGTCATATCCATCCGCCTCATGGAGCGCCACGGCCAGGCCGTCATCCACGTGCGCGACAACGGCGGCGGCATCCCCGAGGCCAACCTGCCGCGGGTGTTCGACCCCTACTTCACCACCAAAAGCAACAACGGCGGCACCGGTCTTGGCCTGTACATGTCCAAGACCATCATCGAGGAGCACATGCGCGGCAGCCTGACCGTGGCCAATGCCCGAGGCGGGGCGCGCTTCGTCATGCGCATCCCCCTGGCGCACGCCGCCGAAGCCCCCCTTCCCGCCGGTCGCCCGGCCCCGCCCCGGAGGTAAGCCATGCCCAGAAACTCCGCTTCCATGCAAAAATACCGTGCCCTTTCCCGGCTGCACATCCTGGTCGTCGAGGACGACTTCCTGGCCCGGGAGCAGATGGGCCTCATGCTGTCGCGCTTCGCCGGACGGCTGACCACGGCCGTGGACGGGGCCGAGGGTCTCGAACGCTTCAAGTACGAACGGCCCGACATCGTGGTCACGGACATCAGCATGCCGCGCATGGACGGCCTGGACCTGGCCGAGGCGGTCAAGGCCATGGACAAGGCCACGCCCGTGGTGCTGGTCACGGCCCACAGCGACACGGCGTTTTTCCTGCGCTCCATCGCCATCGGCGTCGACGGCTACGTGGTCAAGCCCGTGGAGGCCGAGTCCCTGCTCGGGCTGCTCGCCCGGCTCGGCAAGGGACTGCTGGAGACCAGGGCCGCGGCCAGCCGGGCGCAGCTTTTCCAGTTCACCCTGGACATCAACCCCAATTTCATCCTCACCTGCGACGCCGGGGAAGTGGACTACGTCAACCGGACGTTCCTGGATTTCCTCGGCGCGCCGAGCCTGGTCGCCCTCAAGGCCGGGGAGCACGCCGGCCGCACGCTCGAAATCGACGGCCGTCTCCACGAGGCCGGCGACCTGGCCTGGACCGCGCAAATCGGCGCACGTGCGGGGGTGACCCACCAGGCCGTCTTTTCCCGCCTGCCGGGCGAAAAGGGGCAACCGCGCACCTTTCTCGTGTCCGCCGCGGAATTCCCGGAACTGGAGCGGCGCGTCCTGACCTTCACCGACATCACGCCCCTGGCCGAGGAGCGTCGGGCGCTGCTCATGCGCGCCGCCACGGACGCCCTGACCGGCATCGCCAACCGCGCCGGCCTCGACGAGTTCCTGGAAAAGACCCTGCACCATGCCCATACGGAGCAGACGCCCCTCTCGGTCATCCTGTTCGACATCGACCACTTCAAGGTCATCAACGACACGTACGGCCATCAGGCCGGCGACGCGGTCCTGGCGGAACTGGCGCGCCTCGTCGGCAGCCATGTCCGCGTCGGGGATCTGCTCGGCCGCTACGGCGGCGAGGAATTCCTCCTCGTCGCCCCGGGTGCCGAACACGACGTGGCCCTGCAACTGGCCGAACGACTGCGCGCCGTGGTGGAGGAGCACGTGTTTCCGGCCACGGGGAGGCTGACCTGCAGTTTCGGGCTGGCCCGGGCCAGGAGCGGGGAATCCGCCGCCGCCCTGGTCGGGCGGGCCGACGAGGCCCTGTACCG
>DQED01000169.1 GCA_003525525.1 Desulfovibrio sp. | reverse complement strand
CGGACCGGGCTTTGGGCCTGCCGTGCCGCCCGCTCCCGATGCCGCACCCGGACCCTTGGCGTGCTGCGGGCCGGGCTCGGCGTCACGGCTGGCCAGGAAGTGGCGCAGCAGCAGATAGGCTTCGTTTAAGCGCTGGAATTTGCGCTTGGCCCCGGGATCGTCGGGGTGCAGGTCGGGATGGAGGCTGAAGGCCAGCTTGCGGTAGGCGGATTTGACGGCTTCGAGGTCGGAGGCGGCCGTCACGCCGAGCAGGGAGCGCGCCTCGTCAAGGCGCATGGAATCCGCTTGGCCCATCTTCCGTGTCCTCGGTTTGCTCCGGCGCGACGTCGGCCAGCGCCTCCGGCACGTCCTCGCCCCTGGCGCGGGACAGGCCGTGTCGAGCGAGGTATTCCCGGCCCTGGCGGGCGAATTCGGCGTGGGAGACCTCGCGGTTGATGCCCGGGCAATCCTCGATCGCCATGGCGTGGCTGCCGGCGTCGATGATGTTGCCCCGAAAGTACGGCCAGGCCCGGCAGACGTCGGGCCGTCCCGGATGGACGCCGCAGCCTTCCGCGTAAAAGACGCAGTAGCCGTCCGGGCCTGTCGTAAGGCGGTATTTGCCCGAAACGAAATGGGCGTACCGCGCGAGCATGGCGTCCGGTTCCATCTGGAGATGGGCGGCAAGGCGCGTGATGTCGCCGCGCGACATCACGATGCCGCCTTCGCCGTGGCAGCAATGGCCGCAGCGACGGCAGGTGAAGGCGAGCGTATGCGGCATCTGTTTCTCCTTAACCCCAAAGACGGCGGTGTTCAACCATGATGCAACGGTCTTCCACCACAACGACGCCGTGCGGCGACAAAAGTTCCCGTGCTTCGGGACTGGCGATGCCGGATTGCATCCAGAAGCAGTGCGGCCGGCATTCGAGCGCCAGCACTTCCGCGGCATGGGCCGGACAGTGGGCCGGGGCGCGGAACAGGTTGACGATGTCGATGGGCGCGGCGATCTCGGCGAGCGTCTTGCGCGCCGGCAGACCCCAGACCGAGGACCTGGCCGGATGGACCGGGATGACCGTGAACCCGGCGTCGATCAGGTAGCGCCCGACCATGTCCACTTCGGTTCCGGGCCGGTCCTTGGCCCCGACCAGGGCGATGGTCTTGCCCGGAGCGAGCAGTTCCTTGAGCAGCGAATCGGCGTACAGCATGGGTTGCCCCGAGGGTGGTTTTCGTTTGCGGGAAAAAGGTGTATCCGCTTGGCGGCATCCATGCCCGGAGGTTTCGCGCGCATGTCCGTATCCGCCATCGAGCGCCTGAGCGTCAGCCAGGCCATGGCCTTGTGGGAAGGCGAGGACGTCTTCTCGCTCGGCAAAAAGGCCCACGCCGCAAGGCTCGCCCTGCATCCCGAGCCGGTCGTCACCTACATCGTCGACCGAAATGTCAATTATACCAACGTATGCGCCTGCGGCTGCCGCTTCTGCGCCTTTTTCCGGCCGCCGGGACACGCCGAGGGCTACGTGCTCTCCCGCGAGCAGCTCGCGGCCAAGGTGGCCGAGACCGTGACGCTCGGCGGCTGGCAGATCCTGCTCCAGGGCGGCATGCACCCGGAATTGCCCCTGTCCTTTTACACGGACATGCTGGCGTTTCTGCGCGACCGCTTCCCGGAAGTGGCGGTGCACGGCTTCTCGCCGCCGGAGATCGTCTTCCTGGCCAAAATGGAAGGCCTGTCCATAGCCGAGGTGCTGGCCGAACTCAAGGCCGCGGGACTTGCCTCCCTGCCCGGCGGCGGCGCGGAGATCCTGGCCGACGCCGTGCGCGGCAGCGTCTCGCCCAACAAATGCCCGGCGGACGCATGGATTGCGGTCATGCGCGAGGCGCACGGGCTGGGGCTTCGCACCACGGCGACCATGGTCATCGGTCTTGGCGAGAGCCTGGAGCACCGCCTGGAGCATTTGTCGCGCATCCGCGATCTCCAGGACGAAACCGGCGGATTCACGGCGTTCATTCCCTGGACGTTCCAGCCCGGCAACACCGCGCTTTCCGTGCCCGAGACCTCGTCCTGGGAATACCTGCGCTGGCTGGCGCTTTCGCGCCTTTTCCTCGACAACATCCCGAACATCCAGGCGTCCTGGGTGACGCAGGGGCCGCGCATCGGGCAGCTCGCGCTCTTTTACGGAGCCAACGACCTGGGCTCGACCATGATCGAGGAGAACGTGGTGGCCGCCGCCGGGGTCCATTTCCGCATGGAGGAAGAGGAACTGCGCCGGCTGGCCGTGGGCGCGGGGTTCAACCCCGTGCGGCGCAACATGGATTATACGCCCCACGACCCCGAGCCCGTCCCTCGCAGAAAACTCGAGCCTCTTTTCTAGGAAACAGAAGGAAGCATAGATTTGTCTTCGAAGAATGCCCGCGCTTTCCTCGAGGACGCGACGCCTAGGGCGCGCCCGCCTTTTTTTTGCCGCCGGGCCGGGCGGTTAAGCCCACGCCGCCAAGGGCCATGAACCCGCCGATCCATTGCGCGGGGGTGAGGGCCTCGTCCAGCATGACCCGAGCGAGCAGGCAGGCGAAGACGGGAATGAGGTTGATAAACGCCGCCGCCTTGGCCGCCGGGGCGCGGCTGACGCCGTAATTGTAGAGCCCGTAGGCCACGAAGGTGACGCCGAGGCCGAGGAAGACCACGGCCAGGGTGGGGCCGACCGCGAACGTCTGCGGCAGTGGGGCAAAGAGAAGAACCGGCGCGAAAAAGACCGTGCCGGTGAAGCTCTGCACGGCGGTGAGATAGAGCGGTCGATGCCGCGCCGCCAGGCGCTTGGCCGTGACGATGTAGCCCACCGCGCAGCACATGGCGAGAAATTCCAGGAAATTACCGGCGACGGGATGGGGCGCATCCGCGGACGCCTGGCCCGAGGCGCTCATGACCGCGACCCCGGCCACGGCCAGGGTCAGGCCGGCCACGGCTTTCTTCTCGAGCTTTTCCTTGAGGAAAATTGCCGCCGCCACGGCCGTCAAAAGCGGCAGGAGGGCGGTGACCATGGCCGCCTGGGAGGCCTGGGTGAGCGTGAGCGCCTTGGCCTCGAACACGAAATACAGGCACGGCTCGCAAAAAGCCATGAAGACAAGCGCCGCCCAGTCGCCCTTGGCCGCGCGAAAGCCCCCCAGGCGACGCCACAGCAGCGCGAACACGAGCGACGCCAGGGCCATGCGGCAAAAGACCACCAGCAGCGGGGAATAGCCCTGCATGGCGATCTTCATGGCGATAAACGAACCGCCCCAAAGCAGCGTCGCCCCGACCAGGGCGAAAAAGGCCGGCCAAGCCAGCTGTGTGTTCGGCATCCCTTGCGTCCAACAGGCGAAGTTACGGCCGCCCCTGCAATCGGCCGCCGATTCGCGCGCCGATGCCAGCAACAGCCGGGAGGGCCGCTATACCCGGTTCCTCCCGGAATGCAACCCAAACGAACGGAGTCAGGATGTTTGAAGCTCTGGAACGTCTGCCGATTACTGAAATGCGCTCCCGCCACGCCAAATGCCGCGCCGCCCTGGCGGCGGTCGCGCCCGGGGCCGGGGGCCTGCTCGTTTTTGCGCGCCTGTCCATTTATTACCTGACCGGCACGTGGGCCAACGGCGTGCTCTGGCTGCCGCTCGAGGGCGAAGCCGTGTTGTGCTGCCGCAAGGGCCGCAAGCGCGCCGAACTGGAATCACCGCTTACGCACATCGTTTCTTTCCGCTCCTTCGGCGACCTGGCCGGGTTGTGCGCAGCCGCGGGCAGCCCCCTGGCCGATGTCTGCGCCGCCGAGCAGTCGGGCCTGCCCTGGAATCTGGCGCAGCTTCTCACCTCGCGCCTGCCGGACGTCTCCTTCGTGCCGGGCGACGCCGCCCTGGCCGTGGCCCAGGCGCAAAAGTCCGCATGGGAGCTGACGAAAATCCGCCTGTGCGGCGCACGCCACGCCAAAGGGCTCATGGAGCTTCTGCCCGCGACCATCGCCCCGGGCATGAGCGAGCGGGAGATCGCGCGCAAGTGCTGGGACGCCTTCTTCGACCTGGGGCACCAGGGCATGCTGCGCATGGGCAGCGGCGACGAGATTTTTCTCGGACACATCGCGGCCGGGGACAGCGGCAACTACCCGAGCGTGTTCAACGGCCCGGTGGGGCTTCGCGGCGAACACCCGGCCCTGCCGTTTTCCGGCTACGCCGGCAAGGTCTGGAAAAAGGGCGAGGTCCTTGCCATCGACAACGGCTTTTCCCTGGAAGGCTACGCCACGGACAAGACACAGGTCTATTTCGCAGGCAAGGAATCCGGCATCCCCGAGGCGGTGCGGCGCGGCCACGACCTGTGCGTGCGCGTGCAGCAGGCCGCGGCCGAGCGCCTCAAGCCCGGGGCGATCCCGAGCGAACTCTACGCCCTGGCCCTGTCCATGGCCGAACAGGAAGGCCTGACCGAAGGGTTCATGGGCCTTGGCGAGAACAAGGTCCGCTTCCTCGGCCACGGCATCGGCCTTCTCATCGATGGCTGGCCGGTTCTGGCCAAGGGCTTCGACACGCCGCTGGAGGCCGGCATGACGCTTGCGCTTGAGCCCAAGTTCGGCATCGCCGGGGTCGGCATGGTCGGCGTCGAGAACACCTTCGAGGTGACCGAAGCCGGCGGCGTGTGCCTGACCGGTAACGACTATTCCATCATCTGCGTCGAGTAATCCACACGGCGGCCGCCGGTCTAGACCTTCTGCTCCACGGCCAGGAAGCAGGGGATGCACAGGGTCTGGCCGGCGAAGCGCCGCGAACGCGACTCCATCATGGTTTCGCCGCAGTGGGCGCAGGTCAGGCTCGAAAGGATGGCCGCGCGGCGCGGGGCCGGAGTCTGCGGCGTGGTGCGGCTGAAGAGTTCCTCGGGATCGCGCGCGAGCATGCGCGCGGCGCAGCGCGCGGCAAGTCCGGGCAGGACGGCCTTGGCCTGCGCGTCGTCCGGGGTGGCGTTCAGTTTTTCGCGCACGGCGGTGAATTCGGGATCGACCAGGGCATGGAGGTCCGGCCGCACGAGCAGGCGCACGCTTTCGCCGTCGCGGCGGCGGAAAAACGTGAAAGCGGCCTTGCCGTAGTCGCGGTGCACGAGGTTGCCCTTGCCGAAGGTGCAGCCCATGAGCGCCTGGATGGCGTCCACGGCGCACATGTCCGTCTCGACCACGGCCACCACGTCCTCGTCGCTGTCGTGGCCGCAGACGGCGAGGCCGATGCGCGCGGCCTGGATGCCGATGGCCAGCCCCGGGCACATGTGGCCGTGAAAATCCCGGGCCCGTTCGGTCAGGGCCGCAACATCCGCTCTTTCCATTCCGCTTCTCCTTTCACTTCTTGCCGCAGTCTCCAAGAAACGCCGGCTTCTGTCCCAGGGGGCCGAAATCCTGCGCCATTTGCGCGTAGACCGGCTTGCCGACCAGGAACGTGTACACGACATCCGCTTTTTGCACCGCATCGACGTCGGCGAACGCCTCGGGGTACAGAACCTTGCCGGCCGCATAGGCGTCCACGACGATGGTGTCGAGGTTCGTCAGGTAGTTGGTGAAGGGGTAGAGCACATAGGTCCGGCCCTGGCGCACGGCGCGCAGCGCGCCGAGAAATTCCGGCTGGCGCGCGGCCTCGTCCGCGACGAGGGACAGCCCGGCCGCGTCGATGAAGAGCACGTCCGGGTCGAAGGCCAGCAGCTGTTCGCGGTCGATGAAGGCGTGGCCCTCGTCCGTGACGCGGCTGGCCAGGTTGTCCGCGCCGAGCCAGTCCAGGGGCGCGTAGGGATTGTCGGTGCTGCCCAGGCCATGGGTGCCGCGAAAGCCCGTGCCGCCGACGTAGACCGTGGGCTTGCGGAAACCGGATCTGGCCATGCCCTTGGCCGCGCGGGCGCGCACGTCGGCTTCGGCGTCCTTGAGAAAGTCCGCCACGGCCCTGGCCCGCTCGCCGAGGCCGAGGATGGTTCCGGCCAGGAGCAGGGAATCGAAGACTTTCGGGTCGTAGCGGGCGAACTTGCCGTAGCTGAGCGCCACGACCGGAATGCCGATTTTTTCCTGCAGAGCCTGGGCCACGGGACCGTCCATGGCCGAAGTGAAGACGACCTGCGGTTTGACGGCGAGCAGCGCCTCGAGGTCGGGTTCCTGGTTGATGCTCTTGGGGCCGCCCGGGCCGATGACGGGCAGGGCGAGCAGCTCGGGATGGGCCAGGCGGTAGGGCCGGCCGGTCTTCTGGGCGATTTCGAAGCGCTCGATGCCGACCACCCGGTTGGTGGCCTCGAGAAAGGCGAGCAGGCGCAGGCAGCCCGGCCCCAGGCAGACGATGCGCGACGGATCGTCGGGAACTTCCACCTGCCGGCCTGCCGCATCCGTGACGGACCGCGCGGCCGCCGTCTGCGCGGCCGCAAGCGCGACAGCGCAGGTCAAAAGACACATAATCACCCGAAGCATTCGAGACATCACTTCCCTCTCCGATCGGTGTTGCACGCGTCTGGGCTCCATGCCCTTTCCCCCATCGAGGAGGGTCCGGGAGGGGATCATCCCCTCCCGGCCGCCGGAGGCATCTTCCCTCTTCTTTCCCCGCCCTCTTCTCCTCTCCCCTTTCCCCCTACGCCGCATCGGCCACGCGCAGGGGGGCGGCGACGGGATGGCCGCCCACTTCGCCGAGGGCCACTTCCACCCCGTAGACCTCGCGCACGATTTCGGGGGTGAGCCCGGCCCGGTCCACCCGGGCCTTGACGCGCCCGGCGGCGAGCAGCACGAAATCGTCGGCGAAGCGCATGGCCTGGGACAGGTCGTGGAGCACGGCCGCAGCGGCCACGCCGTTGGCTTCCACGGCAGCGCGGACGATGTCGAAGACTTCCAGGGTGTTTTTGAGGTCGAGGCTCGCGGTCGGCTCGTCGAGGAGCAGGGCGTCGGGTTCCTGGGCCAGGGCCCGGGCGATGGCGGTCTTCTGGCTCTCGCCGCCGGAAAGTTCGTCCAGGCGGCGGAAAGCCAGGTCGGCGAGACGCAGGGCGCCAAGCACCGTCTCGACCCGGGCCAGGTCGCGCCGCCCCGGCCGCAGCCCCATGTGGGGCCGCCTTCCGAGGAGCACGGCCTCGAACACGGTCAGGCGTTCGGCCTGCTGCGACTGGGGCACGTAGGCGATGGCCCGGGCCGCCTCGCGGCGGGAAAACTCCCGCAGGTCGCGCCCGCCGAGGCGCACGCAGCCGCGACCCGGGCGGACG
>DQED01000002.1 GCA_003525525.1 Desulfovibrio sp. | reverse complement strand
CGGCGGCGGGCGCATCGACACGGTCCTTGCCCCGGACGATCCGGCCTTGCCGGCGGCGCTCGCGCCGCTTGAAAACCTGCTTACCCGGCGCATCCTGCCCGAACCCCGCGTGGCCGTTGCGACCCTGAACGGCCGTCCTGCCGGGGAGAGTCCCTTCCTGCCGCTTCTGCGCCAGCTGTTCGAGGCCGTGCGCGAACGCAATGCCCTGACCCTTTTCAAGGGGCGCGGCCCGGTCGCTGGGGCCGGTTCGTAACGCCGCGTGTTCAGGCCTTTTCGGGCGTCAGGCAGCCGGTCTCCCGGCCCATGGCCCGCAGGAGCGCTTCGGCCAGATGTTCGTTGATGCTCGCGAGCGCTTCGTCGCTGCCCCGGGCGAAGCGCTGGTTCACTTCGAGCTCCATGCCGGCATAGGCCTCGCCGAAGCGGCGGCGAAGGACCGTGACCAGGCCGTCCGTCACCCCGCGATAGGGATAGTTGCGCCGCAGGATGAGATCGCCGTCCAGGCAGCGCAATTCGCGAAGCCACCGGCTGCAAAACGCCTTTTCCACGGCACGCTTCGGGTCGTAGAGAAAGCCCACGTCGCAGTGGCGCACGACATCGCCCAGGCGCGGCGTGAAACTGTGGCTGGCGATGTGCAGCACGCGCCTGCCTGTGGCGCGAAGCGCAGTGACCTTGGCGATCACGGCCTCGCGGTGGGGAACGTAGCAGGCCGCGAGGATTTCTTGGCGGGTCCGGCGGGGAAGGGGTTTGGTGATGTCCGAAAAAAGGCGGGGATGGCCGATGCTGCGGTTGTGGTCGGCAAGCAGGCGCGTAAATGCCACGGACAAAAGCGGCGCGCCGGCCGCCCGGGCGAGGGATGCGGCAGTAGCCAGCGCCCCGAGGTCGAAGCCGCGGTGCGAGGCGAGCAGGCCCTCCCTCCCGGCAAAAAGCGGAAGGTATTCGGGCGGCACGGCGTTGCCGGCGTGCTCACAGGTAATAAGCGGCGCCCAGCAGCCCGACATTGAACGGCTCGTTTTTTTCCAGGCAGTCGCACAGCCTTTCGTAGACGCCGCGGATGTTGACGGGCCGCAGGTCGCCATCGAGCGCGGCCAGGATGCGCCGGGCCAGGCTCGACTGGTCCACGAGCACGGGCAGCGGTTTGTCCCAGGCCGGGTCGTAGTCCATGGCCGGCAGGCAACTGTGGGTCAGCCGCCGCCAGATGACGCGGGCCGGGATGTTCGAGGGCGCGTAGACCCCGAAAAGCTTGGCGTACTTCTGGGGCACCATGGTGCGGCCGGCGTTGCGGATGGTGTTCTGGAACACGGTGGCCAGTTCCCGCGTGTCCCAGGCCTTCTGCTCCGCGTAGGTGGACCAGCGCTCCTCCACGAGGCCCTTGAGCGCCGCCGTGAGCACGCCGGCCAGGGCCAGGTCGGCGCAGGGGCATTCCTGGGTGTCGAGGACGCGGATCTCGATGGTGGACCGGTCGAAGCGGGCGATGGCCCCCCGGGCGTTCAGGAACTCGTCCTGGAGCACGCCGGCCGGGTCGAGCGGCGCGATGTCCCGGTACATGGGCGCGAGGATGCGTTCGCGGTATTCCTGTTCCGAGGAGACGTCCTCGGGAACGACGGCGGCCATGACCGAGGGCACGCGCGCGGCGTTGTGGGAATACTGCTCCATGCGCGCGTCGAGGAACCCGGTCGCCTTGCCGTCGAGCAGCGGCGTGGACGCGGCCAGGGCCGGCATGATGGGCAGCAGCACCCGGATGGCGGCGTGCAGCCGGGCGAATTCCTCGTCCCCGCGAAAGGGGAGGTTCACGTGCATGCTTTGCAGGTTGGACCAGCCGTGCCCCTTGCAGTCGAAGACGGCGTCGAAGGCCTTGTAGATCTCGCCGTATTCGTGGGGCCAGAGCACGGTTTCGGACTGGGGATTCATGAACGGGTGCGCGCCCGTGGGCATGAGCCGCCCGTTTAGGGGCGCGAGCAGCGCGTCGGCCATGGCCACGCTCTCGGCGAACTGGTCGGCCAGGCCGACCAGGCTTTTGGCGGGCTTTGTGACCTTCATCTCCAGCACGTGGTTGACGAGTTCGTTGGACCAGGTGAGCGCGCCCATGTCGACGTCCGCGACGCCTTCCTTGCGGGCGGCGGCGGCAAGCAGCTTGTCGGCCACGGGCAGCACGCGAAGCGTGCCCCGGTCCACGATCATGTATTCGATTTCGATGCCGTAGGCGGAAAAAAGCGGTCTGGCCCGGCTCATATGTTGAGGCTCCCGGTTTTGCGGCGTTCGATGCGTTTGAGAAACACTTCCACCACGCGAAGGTACAGCTCGTCCTGGAGGACTTCGTCCTCGAAGCCGGCGTCGATGTTGGGGTTGTCGTTGACCTCGATGACGTAGACCTTGTTGCCCACCTGCTTGAGGTCCACGCCGTAGAGGCCGTCGCCGATGGCGTCGGCGGCCTTGAGCGCCGTGGAAACGACCTTCCTGGGGATCTTGCCCACGGGCAGGGTCTCCACGCGGCCGTAGATGTCCTTGCCGCTCTTGCCCTTGCGCAAAATCTGCCAGTGGCCGGCGGCCATGAAGTACTTGCAGGCGAAAAGCGGCCGGCGGTCGAGGATGCCAATGCGCCAGTCGAAATCCGAAGGCAGGTATTCCTGGGCGATGACCAGGTCGGATTTGGCGAGGAGCCGCCGGGCTTCGCTGACCAGGGCGTCGGATTCGCGCACGAGCACCACGCCCTGGGAAAAGGCGCTGTCGGGCTGCTTGAGCACGCACGGCAGGGGCAGTTCCTCCAGGATGTGGTCGATGTTCTTGCAGTGGGCGATGACCGTGCGCGGGGCCGGAATCTTGTGGCGCGCCATCAGTTCGGCCAGATAGACCTTGTTGGAGCAGCGCAGGATCGATTCCGGGTCGTCGATGACCACGAGGCCTTCGGCCATGGCCTTGCGCGCCATGCGGTAGGTATGGTGGTCCACGTTGGTCGTTTCGCGGATGAAAAGCGCGTCGAATTCCGACAGGCGGTTGGAATCCTCGCGGGTGATGAGTTCCACGCCGACGCCGAGGGTTTCGGCGGCTTTGACGAAGCGCTTGAGGGCCTTGGCGTTCGACGGGGGCCGCGTCTCCTCGGGATCGTGCAGGATGGCGATGTCGTAGCGGGACACGGGCCGCTTGGGGATGATGAGCTTTTTGCCGGCGAAATACTCCGTGGACACGGATTCCGCGAAGTCGCGCTCCTCGGGCGGAATGTCCTTGACCGACAGCGGCGAGACGTTTTGCAGCTGCCAGCCGTTTTGAAACGACAGGTCGGCGCGCAGGAACGGCGACGGGAAGAGCTTGAACAGCCGCGAGGCCAGCTGTTCGAGGCCTTTTTCAGGAGTTTTTCCGAAGTAAGCGGAAAAGCTCAGTTTCTCTGGTAGATGTTCGGCCAGGGCCTTGGCCATCACCTCCTCGAGTTCGTCGGAGGCGAGGCGGATGATGCCTATGGACTTCATGTCCTGGATGGCCGTTATGGAGGGCACGGGCTTGTGTCCGCGCGCCTCGGCCAGAAGCGACACGTAGTAGCCCATGGATTGGTAACGGTAGGAGCGGCAGATGTTGATGATCTTGACGCCGCGGAGGCCGGTGAAGGTTTCGTCGGTGAGATAGGCCCGGGCCGCAACCGGCTCCACGCCGGAAAAAACCAGGGAACAGTCCTCGGGGTTTTCAATGACCACCAGAACGGACACGAGAGGAGGCTCCTTTTTTGCCGCCCTTGGGCGCGGCGTTCTTGCGGGGCGAGAGCACGAGCAGGTTGGCGTCACGGGTGATGATGCCGAGCATGACGGCGCAGACGAGGTGGTTGAGCGTCACTTCGTAGTACTGGCCCTCGCTGATGGGATTGGGCAACAGCGGATCGGCGATGTGTGCGGTGCGGTTTTCCCGGTCGTAGCCGCCGATGACCACGAAATGCCCGGAGGGCTCGCCACGCAGGTCGTCGTAGACCGTCCTGCCGTCCGCGTCGTCGCGTTCGCGCGCGGTGCGGTAGAGGTAGGTGGCGGAAAGCCCGGCCAGGATGGGCCGGTCGCGCTTGAGGATGTCGCGGATGAGCCCGGCGGTGAGGTCCTCGAAACGGACCTCGCCGCCCTGGCGCAGGAAATCCAGCATGGCGTCGGTGGTGGCTTGCAGCCGCGAACTGCGCTTCACGCGGCGCTGGCGGGCCAGCTTGTCGGCGAGGTCGACGCCGTGCGTGCCGTTGAACCACGTGATGTCGAAGACGGTCAGGTCAAAGGTGTAAAGCCTCGCCGCATAGCCCCGGCGCAGGGCGTGGCAACCGAGCCAGGCGGCCAGCGTGCCGCCGCCGGGCAAAGTCGTGGTCTCGGCGATGACCGAGGACAGGGACACGTCGTCGCCGTAATAGCGGTAGATGGCTTGCAGGCAGGTGGGGCCGCAGGTGGTGTCGTCGGGCTGGGCCCCGATGGGTATGTCGAGCATGGAGCGCACGGGTTTGCCAACTATCACGGCCCATGGGGGTTGGCCATGGGCGTTTTATGACGATTTTACGGATTTGTGCCGTGATGGCAAGTCGTTAGGAAAATGTGGCATCTGCTGGGAGGGCACGGGAAAACGCGCGATGCGGGGAAGGATCGCCTGCATCCCGGCGGGAAAGGCCGCCTCGTCCCGGTTGCTGTCGGGAAAGCCTTGCAAAACCGTCATGGCCGGCCGGCCGTTTATTCGAAGTGGATTTCCTCTTCCTTGACGATCTGGAAGGCCTTGTTGGACTTGACGAGGCCCGGAATGCCCCGGAACTTGCGCACGCCCTGGATCTCGGCGTCGAGCAGGTCGTCCACGTCGTTGTCGAGCATGATGATGTCCCCGGGCTTGAGGGAGAGCAGTTGGCGGCCGGTGATCTGGGAGCGGCCGAAGCGCACGAGCATCTCCACCGGGGTCTCCATGAGCCGTTCCTTGAAACGCGCGATCCAGGCGTGGTCCACTTCCAGGCGCTCGGTCTGGAAGGAGGCGTAGAGCTTGGTGCGGATGGGCTCGATGGTGGCGTAGGGCAGGCAGACGATCAGCGAGCCGATGGCGTTTTCCAGCTCCACCTCGAAGGTGACGACGATGACCACGTCGCTTGGGGGCACGATGGCCGCGAACTGGGGGTTGACCTCGCTGCGCACGAGCTCGATATGCACCTCGTGTACGGGTTGCCAGGATTCCTCCATGTTTTCCAAGGCGATGCGCACGACACGATTGATGATGGCCTGTTCGATGGGCGTGAAGTCGCGCCCTTCGATCTTGGGTTGCGAACCGGCCCCGCCGAAAAAGCTCTCCACCATGGCGAA
>DQED01000051.1:6623-6873 GCA_003525525.1 Desulfovibrio sp. | reverse complement strand
GTCCGGGGGCGGCGCGCCGGCCAGCCCCCCGAGCAGGCGCACGGTCACGGCGTCGGTCACGCCTCGCCTTCGGGGGCCTCGATCCAGGCGGACAGGCCGTCGATGATCTTTTTCGCCTGGTCCCGGCTGGAGATGGCGAATTTCGACTGCACCCGGTACGTGTCGCCGGATTTCTTGTAGCGCCGGATGGCGTAGCGGTCCGGGCCGTAGGCGTCCTTTTTCGGGTCCCACTGCACGAAACGGAACAGAA
>DQED01000051.1:0-6572 GCA_003525525.1 Desulfovibrio sp. | reverse complement strand
ACGCCGTCTTCTTCGTAGTTGACGGTCAGGTCGTCGATGGTTTCGGCCACGATGCGTTCCTTATCTGGTAGCGTTATTCGGACTGTCCCTGGCGCTGGGAATCGCGCTCGCGGCGGCGCTCGTGGAGCCGGGCCTCGCGGCGGGCGGCGGCCTCGCGGTTGCGGCGGCGGTCGTCCTCGGTTTCAAGAATCAGCGGCGGCACGGCATGGGGGCGGCGGTCGGCGTCCAGGGCGACGTAGGTCAGGTAGGCCGAGCCGGCATGGCGCGTCTCGCCGGTGATGGGGTTTTCGCATTCCACGCGCACGCCCACTTCCATGGACGTGGAGCCCACGAGGTTGACCGAGGCCATGAAGGTCACCACCTCGCCGATGTAGGCGGGCTTCAAAAAATCCATGCGGTCGATGGAGGCCGTGACCACGGCCGAGCGGGCATGGCGGATGGCGGCGATGCCGCCGGCGGTGTCGATGTACTTGAGGATGACCCCGCCGTGGACGTTGCCGGCCGGGTTGGCGTCCGGGGGCAGCATGCGCTGGGGCATGACCACGCGGCTGGCGGATACGGTCTTGGGCTCCAGATTGCGTTTTTCCGGCGGCGTCATTTGATCGCGTACCCCTTTTCCTGCATGCAGGCGTCGAGGATCTCCTGCTGCTTGTCCGCGGCCTCGCCGGCCGAACGGATCAGCGCCGTGGACACGTAGGCGCGGCTTTCGCAGTCATTGTAGTCGGCTGTGACCACGTCGACGGCGACGTTGTCGGATTTGGGGCCGGAACCGGCGCAACCCAGGCTCAAGGCGGCCAGGGCGAGACAGGACGCGGCAGCGAGTCGGCGAAGCATGGGGGCCTCCTAGGGCGATGCGACGGGAACGCGGCCGGGATGGCCGCGTCAAACCTTTAGCGTCCACGGGGGCGCGGGGTCAATGCGCAGGCTGGACATCGGGCGTGCTTCATGGTTCAATCAAGCTGTAGGAAAAGGACTTTTGCCGTGCTGCACGGCAACGCGGCGCGCACAGTTCGAGCGAAGCTTCCAGGCGGTCGTATTCTGCACTTATCCACTTGCAACCACAAGGATTCCCGAAACATGACCCGCAAAATCCTCTTGTTCGCGCTGTGTTGCGTGACGCTCTTCTCCATTTTTTCAAGCATGCCCGACGCCAATGCCGCAGCGCCCTCGCCAGACCAGCAGGAGATGCAGAAGCTGACCCAGGAATCGAGCAATCCCATCGGCAGCCTCTGGATGATCACCAACCAGTTCAACCTGAACCTGCTCCAATCCCCCAAAGGCGGACCGTTCAAGGAGGAACGGACGCAGTTCAACTATAATTTCCAGCCCGTGCTCACCTTCGACCTGTCCAGCGACTACCGCCTCATCGCCCGGCCGGTGCTGCCGGTCTACAACACGCCCTATCCCGCCAGCCTCAAAAATGTCGATTACAAATTCGGCCTGGGCGACGCCGAGTTCATGGCCATGGTCGCGCCGAGCTCCGGCGCTTCGAAGTTCCTGTTCGGCCTCGGGCCCACGGCCGTTTTCCCCACGGCCACGGACAAGCACCTCGGCGACGGCAAGTGGCAGCTCGGCGGCGCGTTCGCCGCCGTGTACATGGACGAAACCTGGGTGGTGGGCGTTTTCCCGCAACAATGGTGGTCCGTGGGAGGAGACCCCTCGCGCAAGGAAGTGAGCCTGACCAAGGCGCAGTATTTCATCTGGTACTCGCCGGCCCCCACCTGGCAGGTCGGCATGTCGCCCAACGTGCTCATCGACTGGACGCAAAAGGACACGGACAAGGCCCTGACCCTGCCCGTGGGCCTGGGCGTGGCCAAGCTCGTCAAGCTGGGCAAGCTGCCGGTCAAGATCGCCGCCGAAGCCGACTACTCCGTCATCCGGCCCCGGGACGCGGGCACGGAGTGGACGTTCAAGCTGAGCATCACGCCGATCATCCCGAAACTGTTCTAACCCGAAGGAGACCCCGAACATGCGCTCGCGCTCCCTGGCCGCCCTGGCCGTCGCCGTCGTCACCCTGGCCGCGCTCGGCCGCGCCGACGCCTGCACCAGCATCCGGCTCAAAACCACGGACGGCGACGTCATCTACGCCCGCACCATGGAATACGCCGAACAGCAAGAAGCCGGCGTGTCCGTGGTGCCCAAGGGCACGACCTTTGTCGGCACCCTGCCCGACGGCTCGTCCAAGGGCCTGCCCTTCACGGCCAAATACGGCTTTATCGGCATGAATTCCCATGGCGTTCCCATCCTCATCGACGGCGTCAACGAAAAGGGGCTGGTGGCCGGCGGCCTGCTGTTCCCCGGCTTCGCCGGCTACGCTTCCTTTGAGCCGGCCGAGGCCGGTCGGACCATCGCCCAGTACGAAGTGGTCAACTGGCTCCTGTCCCAGTTCGCCACCGTGGCCGAGGTGCGGACGGGCCTCGCCCAGGTGCGCGTGTGCCAGGGACCGTCCGCCTCCAAGGGCATCACCGTGGGCCCGCTGCCCCTGCACTTCACCGTCCACGATGCCACCGGCGACAGCATCGTCATCGAGCATGTCGGCGGCCAGACGAAGGTTCATGACAACCCCCTGGGCGTACTCACCAACGCCCCGGACTTCGACTGGATGCGCATCTACCTGAGCAACTTCGTCAACCTCTCGGCGGTCAACGCCGCGCCCAAGGACCTCGCCGGCTTCAAGATCGATCCCACGGGCCAGGGCTCGGGCATGCTCGGGCTGCCCGGGGACTTCACCCCGCCGAGCCGCTTCCTGCGCATGGTGGCCCTGACCCAGACAGCCTCCCCCGTGACCGGTCCCGACGCCGGGCTGGCCCTGGCCATGACCATCATCGACAACGTGGACATTCCCATGGGGACCGTGCGCGACGTCTCGCCGGCCGGGATCGTGCGCGACGTCACTCAGTGGGTCGGGGCGGTGGACACGGCGCGCGGCCGCTACTACTTCCGCACCTACGACAACAAGAATTGGCGCTACGTGGACCTGAAGGAAGCTCTGGCCAAGGCCGGAACAACCATGCAAAACATCCCCACGAAGCTCGCCCCCGATTACCTTGACGTGACCGCCACAGCCAAGCCCGCGGCCATGCCCTGACGCTGACCCGGCCAACGCCCGTCGCGGGGCTCTCCCCCCGTGACGGGCAAAGCCATAACCCCAGGAAGGATTCCCATGCCTCACCGTCCTCACGCCACCCCGCTTTTCCTCGCCGCCCTGTGCCTTGCCCTGGCCCTCGCCGTCGCCCCACGCCCGGCCCAGGCCGTGGAAGGCGGGGCCAGCCACTACATCCAGGGGGCTTACGGCGACTTCCTCATGGGGCTTATCCCGGCCTCGGGCTTCTACGTGCGAAACGACACCCTCTACCAGTCCACCCACATGGACGCCACGTACAAGGCCGGCCGCGTCTTCGCCGGCCTCGACGACACCTCGGTGATCAACATCACCAAGCTCTCCTACCTGTTCGACGTGCCGGCCATGGGCGGCTTCCTGGGCCTCGGCGTCGGGGTGCCGCTGATCCTCAACGAGCACATCACCGGCGACGTGGCCGCTGACTACAGCCGCCGCTCGCGCACGACCGGCCTCGACATGCCGCATCAACTGGATTTCGGCGGCGGCGGCGACCGGGGCGGGCTTTCCGACATCTTCCTCATGCCGGTCATCGCCGGCTGGAACTTCGGCGAATGCCACCTGGCCGTCACGCCCATCGTCTTTTTGCCCACGGGCTACTACGACAAGAGCAAGCTCACCAACCTGGGCATGAACTACGCCAGCTTCGACGGCAACGTGGCCTTCACCTGGCTGAGCAAAAAGCGGTTCGAGCTGTCGGTCAACGCCGGCTACATGATCAACGCCGAGAACGCGACCACCAAGTATTTGAGCGGCAACCAGCTCCACATGGACTGGACCGCCGCCTACCACGTGAACGAACGCCTGGCCTTGGGCGCGGTGGGCTACCTCGTGGCCCAGACCACCCCGGACTCGGGCGCGGGCGCGACCATGGGGTCGTTTTACTCCTCGGGCACGGGCATCGGCCCGGCCGCCACCTATGCCATTCCCGTGGGCGGCAAGGACGTCATGCTCATCGCCAAATGGCTCCACGGCCTGGGCGCGACCCACAGCTTCCTCGGCGACACGGTCTACGCCTCCTTCGCCGTCAAGTTTTAGTTGACGCCCCTACCCAGCGACGCGGGCGGTCCGGATACCCCGGGCCGCCCGCGTTTCCTTTCGGGCCGCCTCCGCATCGGCCCTTGACACCGCCGCGCGCGCCGGGCTATCCGGCGGCCTCGCGACGAGACCCTATGCACACGCAGCCCAAGGCCCGCATCTTCACCTTCGAGTTCAGCGGGCTGTGCCTGCTGCTCTTTCTGGCCTACTGCAACATCGCGGTCTTCTACAGCCTCTACGTCTACCTCCAGGCGCTTGGCATCCCGGCCTCCTGGCGGGGACTGCTCATCGGGGCCTCGTCGCTTGCGACCATGGCCGGCTACCTCTTCGCCAGCCCCTTCCTCACCGTCCATAACGCCGCGCGGGCCGCCGGCTGCGGCATCCTGATCCTCACCGGCTGCGGCGTGTCCTACCTCTACGCCACGTCCGCGCCGGCGCTGCTCGCCGTGCGCCTGGCCAACGGCCTGGCCGTGTCCCTGGTCTCCGCCGGGGCCATGACCCTGCTCGTGGCCGTCATCCCGCCCACGCGCACGGGGCAGGCCTTCGGCATGTATTCCGTGGCCATGCTCCTGCCCTACTCCCTCGTGCCGCCGGTCTTCGACGCGCTCTCCCCGGCGGTCCTGTCCTATCCCCAGGGCTACGCCGGCATGGCTTTGGCCCTGGCCCCGGCGCTTGCCGTGGTCGCCGTGCTCGGGCGGCGCGTGGCCGGGCGCGAAGGCCACGCGCCGGCCCGCCGGCCGACGCTTGCGCAGATGGCGCGAAACGCCCGCAAACGCCCGGTCGCCCAGCTCCTGGCCGTCCACGCCGTCTATTACCTCAATTTCGCCTCGCTCTTTTTCCTGGCCAAGAGCCTGTTCCTCTCGCGCGGCCTCGACCATGCCGGGGTGTTTTTCTCCCTCCAGATGTCGTGCATGATCCTGCTGCGGATTTTCGCCAACCGCGTTTTCGACGCCGTGCCGAAAATCCGGCTGATCCGCTTCTGCTACCTGGTCACGGCGGGCGCGTTCCTGCTGCTCTACTTCGCCCACGGCCTGACGCTCGCGTTTGCGGCGGCGCTGCTCCTCGGCGTCGGCATGGGCGTGGGCTCGCCGTCGCTCAACGCCTTCATGTACGAACTGTCCGAACCGGCCTATAGAGGCCTCAACGCCAACCTGATGATGCTCTCGCTGCAAAGCGGCAGCTTCCTTGGGCCGATCCTCGGCGGCGCGGCCGTGGCGGCGTTCGGGTACGGCGGATTTCTGCTCGTGGGCGCGGCGGCCTGCCTGTGCGGCACGGCCCTGAGCCTGGGGCTCGACGCCAAAACGTCAACAGTGAAGTGATCGTTTCCCCAAGGAGGGCGACATGCACGGATGGTACGAATACGGCACGTTCGGCGGCGGCCTGTGGTCGTTTCTGCTCACGCTGCTCATTTTGCTCGTGATCTTCCTGATCTGCCGGGAGCTCGTGTGCTGGTACTGGAAGATCAACCGGGCGGTGGAGCTGCTCGAGCGGCAAAACGTGCTGCTCGAACGCATCGAGGCGCGGCTCTCGGCCACCGGCCACGTGCCGCCGGCGGACCGTCAGGCGTCGTAACGGACTATTGGGCCCCGACCAGGGCCGTGATGGCGGCGAAGCTCTCGTCGAGCGTGGCGCTGGCGGCGATGTCCTGGCGCAGGAAGTCGTTGATGGGGCCGATCATGTCGATGGCCCGGTCGATATCGGGATTGGCCCCGCGCGCGTAGGCCCCGATGTTCACCATGTCCTCCACGCGGCGGTAGGTCGCGAGGATGCGGATGAGCTCGCGGCCCGCGCCGAGCGCGTCCTTGGGCGTCACGTCCGAGCGCAGGCGGCTTATCGAGCGCAGCACGTCGATGGCCGGAAAGTGGCCCTGGTCGGCCAGGTCGCGCGTGAGCACGATGTGCCCGTCGAGGATGGAGCGCACGGCGTCGGCGATGGGCTCGTTGAAGTCGTCGCCGTCCACGAGCACGGTGTAGATGCCGGTGATGCTGCCCTTGCCGTTCTTGCCGGCGCGCTCCAGGAGCTTCGGGAGCTGGGCGAAGACCGAGGGCGTGTAGCCGCGCGTGGTCGGGGGCTCGCCCGCGGCCAGGCCCACCTCGCGCCCGGCCATGGCGAAACGGGTGACGGAATCCATCATGAGGATGACGTCGCTCCCTTCGTCGCGGAAAAATTCCGCCATGGCCGTGGCCGCGTAGGCCGCGCGCATGCGTATCAGCGGGCTCTTGTCCGAGGTCGCGACCACGACCACCGAGCGCGCCATGCCCTCGGGCCCCAAGTCCTTTTCGATAAATTCCCGCAGCTCCCTGCCGCGTTCGCCCACAAGCCCGATGACGTTGACGTCGGCCTTGGTGTTGCGCGCGATCATGCCCATCAGCGTCGATTTCCCGACGCCCGATCCGGCCATGATGCCCACGCGCTG
>DQED01000065.1 GCA_003525525.1 Desulfovibrio sp. | reverse complement strand
GCAAGCGCAGCCCTACCGGCCCCACCTGACCCTGGCGCGGCTGCGCGAGCCCGGTTGCGGCGGCGACTGGCCCGGGGCGCTTACGCTCCTCACGGACGCCGCCTGGCCGGAAACGACGGTCGCGACGATGACGCTGTGGCGCTCGCTCCTGTCCCCGTCCGGGGCGCGCCACGAGGTCGTGGCCACGTTCGCTGCGACAGCGGGGGCGGGGTAGCCCGGCTCCGGGCAGGGGAGGACGCGGCAGATCCCTGCAAACGAAAACGCCGCTTCCCGCAGGAAACGGCGTTCGAAAATCGCCCTTGCCGGCTCCCCGGGCCATCCCGATTCCCTGGGCTCGGGACGGCGAAGGGGTGCATGTGCCGGGTCGGCTAGATGTAGTCGCCCCGGTTGAACTTGATCTTCTCGGTCACGGTCATGACTTCCAGTTCGTTGACGAGGGAACCGAGCCCCGCGTTGGCGTCGCTTGGCAGACCGTCCTTGAGCTGCTTGACGCCGGTTTCAATGTTCTCCAGGACGCCGTAGGCCTGCTTGAGGGAATCTCCCCCGGAGCCCGAGGCGAGCACGTCGGCGTAGTTTTCCCACTTGGCCAGCAGGGTGTCCATGTTGTTCATAACCGCCTGCTCTTCTTCGGTGAATTGACCGGTGGCCTCGACCCCGCCCGCGTCCTTGGCGCCGGAGACGTCCAGGGCGGCATAGCCGGCCAGGGGCGGCGCGGCCAGGCCCGTCGTCTGGGCGGAACCGCCGGCGCCGACCTTCTGGGCCAGAAGAGCGGCAAAGGCATTCGACGCGTCCGGGGCGCCCGAAGCGCCCGCGGTCTTCTCCGCAGCTTGCTTGAGGGCGGTCAATTGGTCGGTCTGGATTTTCATCGGCCTTCCCCCGCGTTGACGTTTCCCAATTGCTTGCAAGGAGCCTGCCAAACAGTAATATTTTTTAACATACGGGAATTCCTGAATAAATTTTTCAGCTGCCGGGAAATTTTTGCCCGCGCCGTTGCGTCGTCCGCCGAAGGGCGTGCCGCACCGCCGCGCACCGCGGCGTAGCGCGCCGGATACCCATCCCATAGTGCAGGGAAAACGCCTTGTCTATCCGCACCCTCTTTGGCATCCTGGGGCAACCGGCCCGTTTTCCCCTTTTCGACCGGTGCGATGGGAACTTAAGAGCAAACGCATCGCAACAAGGAGCCGTTTTATGCCAGCGATCAAAACCATCCTGTGCGCCGTGGATTTTTCCGAGAGTTCCGCAATCGTGGCCGAATACGCCGCCACCGTGGCCCAGGCCACCGGCGCGGGCATCGTCTGCGTCTACGTCGCCCCGTCCCTGGCCGAATACGTGGGCTTCAACGTGCCCCAGGCGGCGCTCGACACCTTCGTCGGCGACGTCGTGTCCTCTGCCGACACCAGCATGCACGATTTCCTGAGCGAGCATTTCAAGGGACTCTCCGCCACCGGCCTGGTCGTGACCGGCTATCCCGCCGAGGAGATCCTCAAGGTCGCCGTCGACCGCAAGGCCGACATGATCGTCATGGGCACCCACGGCCGCACCGGCATCGACCGCATCATCTTCGGCTCCGTGGCCGAAAAGGTGGTCAAGACCGCCGCCTGCCCCGTGCTGACCATCAAACCCTGCGAAGCGGCCTAGCAACCGCGCGCGGGTCCGAGGAGCGCCCCGTCCATGCAGCCAAGCGACCGTATCCGGGAGGACGTGCGGGAATTCACCCCGTATGCGCCCGGCCTTTCCATGGAAGAAATCAGGGAGCGGTACGGCCTGTCCCGTGTGGTCAAGCTGGCCAGCAACGAAAACCCCCTGGGTGCCTCGCCCCTGGTCAAGCGGGTGCTCGCGCGCAAGGCCGACATGGTCTTCCGCTACCCCCGCGCCGGCAACCCGGCCCTGACCGCCGCCCTGGCCGCCTTCCACGGCGTGCCGCAGGCCTGCGTCGTGGCCGGCAACGGCTCCGACGAGATCATCGACCTGCTCGTGCGCCTCACCTGCCGGCCCGGCCGCGACAACGTGGTGGCGTTCTCCCCCTGCTTCTCCATCTACGTGCAGCAGACCAAGCTGTGCGGCGTGACCCTGCGCCAGCCGGCGCTCGGCCCGGACTTCGCCTTCGACCTGCCCGCCCTGGCCGCGGCCTGCGACGAGGATACCGCGCTCGTGTTCCTCACCAATCCCGACAACCCCTCGGGCTACGCCGTGCCGGCCGAGCAGGTGATCGCCCTGGCGCGCTCGCTGCCGCCGCGCGCCCTGCTCGTGGTGGACGAGGCCTACGTCGATTTCGCCGAGCCCGTGGCGGACTACTCCATGCTCGCGCGCTTCGGGCAGTGCGACAACATGGTGGTTTTGCGCACGTTCTCCAAGCTCTACGGCCTCGCCGGTCTGCGCCTCGGGTTCGGGGTCATGCCCGAATGGCTGGCCGATTACATGCTGCGCGTGCGCCTGCCTTTTAGCGTCAACCTCATGGCCGAGGCCGCGGGCCTGGCCGCCCTGGAAGACACGGCCTTCGTCGAGGCGAGCCTGGCCACGGTCCGCAGGGGCCGCGCCGCCCTGACCGCGAAGCTCACGGACCTCGGCTGCCGGGTCTACCCGTCCCAGGCCAACTTCCTCATGTTCAAGCCCCCCCTGGAGGCGGACGCGGCCGGCGTGTTCGAGGCGCTGCTGCGGCGCGGGCTCATCGTGCGCGGCCTGGGGAGCTACGGCCTGCCGGAACTGTTGCGCGTGAGCATCGGCAACGACGAGGAAAACGACATGTTCACCGCCGCCCTCAAGGATATTTGCGAAAATGGCTTCTAGCGAGCGCCGCATCGTCACCATCGACGGCCCGGCAGGGGCGGGCAAGACGTCCGTCTCCCGCCGGGCCGCCGGCCGGCTGGGGCTGGCCTACCTGGACACCGGGGCCATGTTCCGCGCCCTGGCCCTGGCGCTTGGGCCTGGCGGGCATACGCTGCCCGAAGGGGAAATCGCCGCGCGCCTTGCGGCCATGACCTTTTCGCTTGCCGGCAGCGGGGCCGAGACCGTGCTGCTGGTCGACGGCGCGCCCCTGCCCGACGCCGCGCGCAC
>DQED01000330.1 GCA_003525525.1 Desulfovibrio sp. | reverse complement strand
CGTGCCGCAACGCGCCGACAACGCCGGCGAACTGCGCGTGCGCGCCCTGGTGCTCATGGGCCGCTACCCTTATCTGCGCTTTCTCGGCGGTTACGACGAGGACGACGAAACCGCCGCGCGCGCGGCCATGGAGGCCGTGGGCGTGGCGCATCTGGCCGCAAGGCGGCTGGGCGAACTCTCGGGCGGCGAATTCCAGCGCGTGCTCGCGGCCCGGGCGCTGGCCCAGGACGCCAAGGCGCTGATTCTGGACGAAGCCTCGGCGGGCCTGGACATAGCCCGCAAAATGGAGCTTTACGGCCTGCTTGCCGCGCGAAACGCCGCGGGCGCGACCATCGTCGCCGCGCTGCACGACGTCAACCTGGCGGCGCTTTTCTGCAACCGGCTCATCTTCATGAAAAACGGCAACATCGCCGCCGACGGCCCCGTGGCCGCGGTCTTCACCAGCGAAACCCTCTCGAGGATCTATGACACCGACATCCTGGTCGTCGCCCACCCGCGAAGCGGCCTGCCGCAGGCGCTGGCCGTGCCTGGCCCTGTGCCTGCTCGTCTTTCTCACGGCGTCCCCGGCGCGGGCGACGGTCTCCGTCACCGATGACGCCGGGCGCGAAATCGTCCTGCCCCAACCGGCCACGCGCGTGGTCGCGCTCTACGGCGCGTTCAACGAGATCCTGGCCGGCATGGGGATGGCGGACCGCATCGTGGCCCGCACCGAGGCCGACGCCACGCCGCCCTCCATCGCCGCCCTGCCGGTGATCGGGACGCACATGCGGCCAAACCTCGAGCGCGTCCTCGCGGTCAAGCCCGACCTCGTGCTGCAAATGGCCGGGCGCGGCGAGGCCGAGCAGGCCGTGGAGGCCCTTTCGCGCCTGGGCGTGCCCGTGGCGGTCTTTTCCGTCACGGATTTCCCCGGACTCTACGCCGCCATCCTGCGCATCGGCACGCTTACGGGCGCGAAGGAGGCGGCAGACAGCCTCGTCGCCGCCCTGCAGGAACGCCTGGCCGCCCTGGTCGCCAAGGCGGCGGGCAAGGCGCGGTCCAAGGTCTTTTTCGAGGTCCGCTCCGGCAGCCTGCTCGCCGCGGGCAAGGGCTCCATGGTCGATGCGGTCATCGCGGCCGCGGGCGGGGAAAACGCCGTAACGGCGGAAAAGAAGATCGTGCGCCTGGCCGACGAGGAACTGCTGCGCCTGGCCCCGGACGTCTGCCTGACCCAGCGCGGCCCCATGAACCCCGAGGCGCGGCCCATGACCGAGCGGCCGGAATACGCCGCCCTGCCCTGCGTCAAAAACGGCCGGGCCTTCCTCGTCGACGAGGCGCTCTACTCCCGCCCGGGCCCCGGCAGCGTGGACGCGGCCGAGGCGCTGGCCACGCTCCTTGCCGGCGACGCCAAAAAGGAGGCGCGGCCATGACGGCGACGCCCTGCGGCACGCTCTACGGCATCGGCGTCGGCCCCGGCGACCCGGAGTTGCTCACGTTCAAGGCCGCCAAGATCCTCGGCGGCGGCGCGACGGTCTTCGCCGCCTCGTCGAGCAAGAACGACTACTCCATCGCCGAGGCCATCATCCGGCCCCACCTGCCCGCAGGCACGGACGTGACCCGGCTGCCCTTTCCCATGACCCGCGACGCGGACGCCCTGGAAGCGGCCTGGACGCAAAACGCCGCGGCCATGGCGGCGGAGCTCGCTTCCGGGCGCGACGCCGCCTTCGTCACCCTGGGCGACCCCATGCTCTACAGCACCTTCGGCTACGTGCTGCCGCGCCTGCGCGGGCTCCTGCCCGGGCTTCCGGTCGCGATCGTGCCGGGAATCACCTCGTTCCAGGCCGCGGCCGCGGCCACGGGCGACGTGCTGGCCGAGGCGGGCGAGAACCTGCTCGTGGCCTCGGGCATCGACGACAACGGCCGGCTGGAGCGGGCGCTTTGCGCCGCGGACAACGCCGTGATCCTCAAAGCCTACCGCCACTTCCCCCGGTTGCGCGCGCTGCTTGGCGCCCTGGGCCTGGCCGGGCGCACGACCTTCGTCACGCGCCTGGGGCATCCGGGCGAGGCCGTGGAGCGCGACCTGGAAAAGGCCCCGGAAAAACCGCACTACCTTTCGCTGTGCCTGGTCAAGCGCAAGGGCTGAGACGCACTTCACGCGCCGCGCCTCTTTGACAGGCCGTGCCCTTGCGTATACATCCGGCCAGACAACATACCAGCCGGCGACGCAACGGATCGGATGCCGGCCTGCCCACGGAGGCGCGGCCGTTTCCGCATGACCCGCGTTTTCCCGTACGCAACGCCGCTTCTCCAGGATGCCCGACCCTATGCAACAGCAGCCGCTGTGGAAACGATGCTTCCGCGATCCGCGCACGAGCGCCGGCGTCTTTCCGCTGCTCCTGCTGTGCGCCGCATCCTTCTTTCTTTGGCGCAACTGGGGCCGCTTTGGCGACATCCAGATCGATTTCGGCCGGGAACTCTACATCGCCTGGCGCTTAAGCCAGGGCGAAGCCCTCTACCGCGACCTAGCCTATTTCAACGGCCCTCTCTCACCTTATATCAATGGGCTGGCCATGTTCCTGGCCGGGGCCAACCTGACGACGCTCCTCGCCTGCAACATCGCCGTCCTCGGCATCGCGTCCGTGCTCCTCTGGCGTCTCATACGGCGCATGGCCTCGCCGGCCTGCGCCAGCGTCGCGCTGTATTTCTTCCTGGCCACGTCGGCCTTCAACGCCGCCCTGGAGATCGACAACTACAACTGGGTGACACCCTATTCACACGAATTGACGCACGGCCTGCTGCTGCTTTTCATCGGTCTGACCCTGGTCCTGCGCTTCGCGCAACGGCCGTCGCCCGTCAGGGGCTTTTGGTGCGGCCTGGTCGTGGGTGCGGGGTTGCTGACCAAGCCCGAAACGGCGCTCGGCATCACGGCCGGGGTCGGCATCGGGCTCTTCCTCGCCATGGCGCGCGCTCCCGAAGTCCGGGGAAACGCGGGGAAAGCGCTCGCCGCCACGGGGTTTGGCGCACTGCTCCCGCCCGTCGTCGCGCTGGCGGCCCTCTCCCTGTCCATGCCGGCATCCGAGGCCCTCGCCGGCATGTGCGCCATGTGGAAAATGACCGCGAACGCATCCATCAGCCGACTGCCCTTTTACCAGCGCGTCACGGGAATGGACGCCCCGGTCCAAAACGCCCTCGCGGCGGGCGTGGCCGTCCTGCTGCACCTCGGCCTTGCGGCCTATTGCGCCAGCCTCGGACTGCTCGCTTCCAGGATGCCCCCCCCCTGGCTGCGCGCCCTGTTTCCCCCGGTGTTTCTTTGCGCCACCTACGCCCTGCTCTCCCCCGTGCAAAAGACCTCGTTGTTCCTGGCGCTCCCGAGGGCCTGGCCGTTTCTGCTGCCCATGTTCCTGGCCTATCTATGCGTCAGGGCCCTTGCCAGGAAAACTCCCTACGACGCCGCCCTCGTCGCGACGGCGGCCCTGTGCGCGGCCGCGTCGGCACTGACCTTGAAGATTTTCCTCAATCCCAACCTGCTGCACTACGGCGCGTTGCTGCTCGTCCCGGCCGCCCTTGTCTTCATCGTCGCCGCCGTCAGGGATTTTCCCGGGCTGTTCCCGAGCGCCGCCGCAGGCCACGGCGCGGCTGCAGCCGCCATGGCCTTTTGCCTCGTCCTGCCCTGGCCGCTGCTCCGCTTCTCGGACGCGCACCTGCGGCAACAAAACGTCCGGGTCGCCGGCCCCCTCGGGACGATGCAGGCCGGCCAACGCGGCCCTGTCATGGCCCAGACCCTGGCGTTTCTGCGCCGGGAAGCGAAACCGGACGACACCGTGGCCGTGCTGCCCGAGGGCGCCATGCTCAATTTCCTGGGCGGCTACGCCAATGCGACGCCCTACAGCACGCTGATGCCCCCGGAGTGGCTCCAGTACGGGAAAGACCATATCCTCGCGGCGTTTCGCGCCCATCCCCCGACGTGGATCATCCTGCTCCACCGCGTGACGGCCGAATACGGGTATGGCTTTTTCGGGAAGGGCTATGCCCGGGAGCTCGCGCAGTTCCTTGCGGAGCATTACGAAGAAAGGGCGGTCATCGGCGCGCGTCCCATGACGGACGACCGTTTCGGCGCATGCGTCTACCGCCGTACCGCCCAGGCCCCCGGCGCGACCCGGGCAGCGGACGCGCCGCCCGCGCAGTAGCGCTTGCCGCCGGACGCCTAAGGCAGCTTCTCGACGTCCGCCCGCGCCTCGTAATAGGGCGTGCCCTGGCCCACGGCGCTGACCATGTCCGGGATGACGCGGTTGACGCCCTGCCCGGCCTTGATCCAGCCGCCGCGCTCGCACACCACCACGTCCGCCCGCAGTCCCGGATCGTGGCGCACCACGACCTCCATCGCCCCCACTTCGCTCGTCAGGCGCGCCGGACCGCCGTCGGCGATCCCCAGCCGCGTCGCCTCGTCCGTGGCCATGGTCAGCTGCGCCGGGCCGCCGTGGTCGCCGGGCACGCGCTCGGAACACAGATGCCCGGCCCCGCCCGGAGTCAGCAGGTGGTAGGGATAGCGCGCGCCGTGGCGGCAGTCCGAGCAGCCCGTGACGTCGGCGAGCAGCTGGAAACGGCCGTTTGGCGTGGCGAACGTCCCGTCCCGCCACGGCGTCATGGGCGCGTCCGGGATGCGCACCGGGCCGCGCCAGAGGTCGTCCCAGGCCACGCCCTTTTCCAAAAGCGGCCGGATGAGCAGGCGCAGCCAGTCTTCGTCGCTCTTGACGAAGTCGCCGGCGAAGGGGAACCGCCTGGCGAGATCCATGAAGATGTCGAACTGGGAGCGGCACTCCCCGGGCGGGGGCGCGGCGGGCGAAAGCGGCCCCACGTGGTTGTGGCCGAAGCTCGCCACGAGGTCGCGCTGCTCGAAAAAGGCGGCGCAGGGCAAAAAAAGGTCGGCGTGGTCGGCCGTGTCGTCGAGAAAGAGGTTCATGTCGACCACGAAGGGCACGCTGTCGAGGGCCTTGGCCACAAGATCAGAATTGGGAGCCATGCACACGGGATTGGCGGCCGTGATCACGGCCACCGCAACGGGCGGGTCCTTGGCCTCGAGAATCTCCCGGCCGATCTGCGGCATGAGGAACGTGCGCCGCGGCGGATGGAGTCCCTCGCCCCACAGCCCGGAGTCGTAGGGCCCCCATTCCTCGAAGCCCTGGGACACGCCGCCGCCGGGCAGGCCGATGTTGCCCGAAATCGCGCCGAGCGCGTCCACGGCGCGCACCATCTCATGCCCGAGCGTGAAGCGGTGCAGGCCCCAGCCGAGCAGCGTGGCCGTGGGCCGGCCGGCGACGTAGGCCTCGGCCAGCGCGACGATGTCGGGTACGGCGATGTCGCAGGCCGTGGCCAGCTCCTCCAGGGTGTAACGCCGCGCCAGGGCGCGGTAGGCCTCGACGTTGTCGCAGCGTCGCGACAGGAATTCCCGGTCCTCCAGGCCCGCGTCCAGGATGTGCCGCGCCGCGCCAAGGGCCAGAAAGGCGTCGCGGCCGGGACGCACGCGCAGGTGCATGTCGGCGAGCGTAACGGATTCGCTGCGGCGCGGGTCGATGAGGAGCACACGCGCGCCGCGTTTTTTCGCGTCGCGCAAATGCGCCAGCAGGCCCGGCTGGGTGGCCACGGGATTGCGACCCCAGAGCACGATGGTGCGGGCGTTTTGCAGGTCGAGCGGGTCGTGGGAGACGCGCGGGCCGAAATCCAGACTCTGGGCCGCGTAGCCCGTGCCGCCGCAGAGCGTCCCGGCAAGGGTGGTCACGCCGCCGAGCAGGTTGAAAAAGCGGGCGTTGACGATCTTGAGCGCCGTGCGTTCGCCAAATCCCATGTAGTAGAGGATCGACTCCGGGCCATGGCGCGCCACGGCGTCCTTGAGCTTCTCGGCCAGTTCGTCCAGGGCCTCGTCCCAGGAGACGCGCGCCCATGCGCCGTTTCGGCGGCGAAGGGGGGTAAGCACCCGTTCGGGGCTGTAGAACCGGCGCAGGAAGGCCGGGGCCTTGCGGCACAACGTACCCCGGTTGACGGGATGGTCGGGATTGCCGGTCAGCCGGACCACACGGTCGCCCGCAACATGGGCGAGCAGGCCGCAGGCGCTGGGGCAATCACGGGTGCAGGTGACGGGAACGGCGCGGACAGGCAGGGACATGGTTCCTCCGGCGGCGCGTGACCGTGACGGCCGCACGCCAAACGCGGAAGATAGCGGGCAATGCAAACGGGCGCAACCGCGCCCGGTCACGCCCCCAACGCGGCCGGGCCGTGGGCGCGGGGCAGGGTCAGAACCACCGTGATGCCGCCGTCCACGCCGGCGAGGGCCTCGAATCCTGCCCTGCGCCGGCCCATCATGGCCCGCACCAGGGTGAGGCTGCGGTCGATGGGGAAGCGCGCGCCGTCGTCGCGCACGACCACCTCCACGGCTTCGCCGGCGCGGCGGATCAGGACGTCGATACGCCCCTTGCCCCCCTTGCCGGCCAGCTTTTCCCGGATCGCCCTGGCCGCGCGCACGAGCAGCACCAGCAGCGCCCGGCCCAGGTCGACCGGCGGCATGACCACGGCCGGCAGGTCCGGCTCGATGTCCGTCGCCACATCGGCCTCGTATTTCCAGACGCCGCGCGAGAGGGTCAGGACGTCCTCCAGCACGGCGACAACGTCCACGGTCCGGGGCGTCGCCGTGTCCTGGCGGGCGAAGTTGCCCAGGGACTGAAGCAAGGCGGCCACGCGGTCGAGCCCTTCCCGGGATTCGCGGATGGCCGCCGGCGTCTCCTCGAGCAGAAAGCGCAGTTCCTCGTCGTCGAGCAGTTCGGCCAAGGCCGCGGCGAGTCCGCCCTCGTCCTGGCCCAGGCGCAGGGCGGCCACGCTCAGGCCGTCCAGGGACTCGATCATGCGGGCGAAGGTGTTGGCCAGAAATTCCAGGTTGCCGCCCACGTACTGCACGGGTGAGGCGATCTCCTGGGCGATGCCGACGGTCAGCCTGCCAAGCGATTCCATGAGCGCCGCATCCTGGCCCGGCGCCAGCCCCGTGTCCGCGACCTTGCCGTCCGATGCGAAACCGGTTTTCGTCGCGCGGGCGCGGGCGCGGGCCTTCGCGCTGGCGATCTGCTGCGACATCCACCCGCTGCAGA
>DQED01000230.1 GCA_003525525.1 Desulfovibrio sp. | reverse complement strand
GCGCCGCGGCATCGGCCAGGGCCTCGGTCATGGGCATGGCCCGCATGCCGATGGTCGAGGCTTGGCCGTCCGGCGCCTCGGGCGAAGCCCCGGGCGCGTCGTCCATTTCCAGGAGCAGTTCGCCGAGCATGGCCGGATCCACGCGCACGGAAAGCCCGTAAAGCGGCGTGTCCGGCGCGGCGAACGTCTCGCAGGAAAAGGCCAGGGGCACGGAAACCACCCAGTAGTGGCCGGGGTCCAGGGCGTGGACCGTCTCGCCGACCACGGCGCGCTTGTTTCCCGTGGCCAGGATGACCACGGAGGGTTCGTAGAGCGCCGGGGCCAGCGGATAGTGGCGCAGAGCCCGGGCGTAGCGCACGCCGGGCAGCGCGGAATCGGAAAAGCCGTCGCGCGTCGCCTGGGCCGCGAGCAGGGTGGCCAGGCGCTGCCGGGCGCATTCGGTCGTTTGCGTCATTCGTGCCGCTCCTTTCGCTTATCCTGCCGCAAAAGCGCATTCCGTGCAGCCGAAAATCCGGTATTTCGCAGGATCAGGCAAGCCGGCGACAGAAACGGGGCTTGGTGCAGGCCCCGGGACGCGCTAGGACTTTACGCGTGGCGCAGGCTGCTGCGCCGCCATAACCCTATCGACAAGGAGTCGCGACCATGAGCATGGGCGTCAAGGAAGCCATTGCCGCGCGCCACAGCGTGCGCGCNNCCACGAACTGCTGGAGGCGGCCCGCAACGCGCCGTCGAGCCTCAACACGCAGCCGTGGCGCTTCAAGGTGGTGACGGACCCGGCGGCGCTCGCCTGGTTCGGCACGAGCGAAGCCTCGCGCAAGCAGGGCTGGCTGGCGGGTGCCGCGGCGATTTTCATCTGCTGCGCGGACCTCGCGCATTACGTGAAGGATTCGCAGTCCGCGGCGTTTTTCTACCGTGACGGCAACATCATCACGGGCGAGCCCATGGACGGCATCGACGCCTATGTGGCGCGCGAGGCCGCCGCGGCGGAGCAGGCCAAGTTCGGGGCCTGCGCCATGAACACGGCCATCGCCGAGTCGTTCCTCATGCTGCGCGCCGTGGAGATGGGCCTTGGCACGTGCTGGGTGGGCATGTTCGACGAGGCGAACATCAAGGCGCGCTTCGCCATCCCCGAAGGCCTGCGCATCGTGAACATCCTGGCCGTGGGCCATCCTGACGAGCCGGAGGTGTACCCGCGCAAACGCAAGACGATGGAAGAGATCGTGCTGCAATAATGACGGTATGCCGGCGGCGGTCCCCGCCGCCGGCCGCAACCCATCAAGCTAACCTCCGCCTTGCCGCCTTCTGAAAGCGAATTCATGAAATGACCCCGTAATCCCTTCCCCCCTTTGCGCGAGCGGCCAAATCCCGTACACTGCTGCGACGTTGCCCCCTCCGGGGCCGATCACGGCCGCAGCAGCAAGGAGCGCCGCCCATGTCAGACCGCATCGCCGTCGCCGGCCTGTCCGTCGAAAAAACGCTCTACGACGTCATCGCCGGGGAAATCCTCCCCGCAACCGGCATCGCGCCCGAAGCCTTCTTCGCCTCCCTGGTCCGCATCGTCGCCGAATTGGGGCCGAAAAACCGCGAACTGCTCGCCAAACGCGACGCCATGCAGGCCGCCATCGACGTCTGGCACAAGGAACGCGCCGGACAGCCCCACGATCCCGAAGCCTACAAGTGCTTCCTGGCCGGCATCGGCTACCTGCTCCCCGAAGGCCCGGATTTCGCCATAGAAACCGTCGATGTGGACCCGGAAATCGCTTCCGTCCCCGGTCCCCAGCTCGTGGTGCCCATCACCAACGCGCGCTACGCCATAAACGCCGCCAACGCCCGCTTCGGCAGCCTCTACGACGCGCTCTACGGCACGGACGTCATCCCCGAAACCGGGGACGCCGCCAAAGGACCGGGCTACAACCCGGCGCGCGGCGCGGCCGTGGTCGCCTATGCCGCGAGCTTCCTGGACATGGCCGTGCCCCTGGCCTACGGCCGCCATGCCGACGTGACCGCCTATGCCGTTGTGGACGGCACGCTCACCGTCTCCTTTACCAACGGCCAGACCACGGGTCTGGCCCGGCCCGAGCGCTTCGCCGGGCACGTCGGCGATCCCGCCGCGCCGACGAACGTGCTTTTTCGCAACAACGGCCTGCACATCGAACTCGTGTTCGACCGCAACCATCCCGTGGGCAAGGCCAGTCCCTCGGGCCTCAAGGACGTGCTGCTCGAAGCCGCCGTGACCACCATCCTCGATTGCGAGGATTCCGTGGCCGTGGTGGACGGCCCGGACAAGGCGCTGGCCTACCATCACCTGCTCGGGCTTTTTCGCGGCGACCTGACCGCCCGCTTCGACAAGGGCGGCAAGGCCGTGGACCGCGGACTGGCCCCGGACCGCAGCTATGCCGCGCCGGACGGCGGGACGCTCGTCCTGCCCGGGCGCAGCCTCCTTTTCGTGCGCAACGTCGGCCACCTGATGACCACAGACGCGGTGCTGGGCGCAAAAGGGGAGGAGATTCCCGAGGGCATGCTCGACGCCATGGTCACGGCCGCGGCCGGGCTGCACGACCTGCGCGGCCTGGGGCGGCTGCGCAACAGCCGCTCGGGCGCGGTCTACATCGTCAAGCCCAAGATGCACGGCCCCGAGGAAGTCGCCTTCGCCTGCGCGCTCTTCGACCGTGTCGAGGATGCCCTCGGCATGGCGCGCAACACGCTCAAGATCGGCGTGATGGACGAGGAGCGGCGCACGTCGCTCAATCTCAAGGAATGCGTGCGCGCGGCCAAGGCGCGTATCGTCTTCATCAACACCGGGTTCCTGGACCGCACGGGCGACGAGATCCACACCGTCATGGCGGCCGGCCCCGTGGTCGGCAAGGCCGCCATGCGCGCCGAGCCCTGGATGGCCGCCTACGAGGACGGCAACGTGGACGTGGGCCTTGCCTGCGGCTTTTCCGGCCGGGCGCAGATCGGCAAGGGCATGTGGGCCAAGCCGGACAAGATGGCCGAGATGGTCGCGACCAAGGTCGAACACCCCCGGGCCGGTGCCAACTGCGCCTGGGTTCCGTCTCCTGCGGCCGCGACGCTGCACGCCATGCACTACCACGCCGTGGACGTCTTCGACCGCCAGCGCGAAATCGCCGGCCGCGTGCGCGCCGACCGCGAGAAGCTGCTCATCCTGCCGCTTCTGGGTGAAGCGCGCCCCACGCCCGGGGATGTCCTGCACGAGCTCGAAACCAACGCCCAGAGCATCCTCGGCTACGTCTCGCGCTGGGTGGACCAAGGCATCGGCTGTTCCAAGGTGCCGGACCTCGCCGACGTCGGCCTCATGGAAGACCGGGCGACGCTGCGCATCTCCAGCCAGCACATCGCCAACTGGCTGCGCCACGGCCTATGCGACGAAGGGCAGGTGCGCGAGGTGCTCGCGCGCATGGCCGCCGTGGTCGACCGGCAAAACGCCCTGGACCCGGCCTATCGGCCCATGGCGACGGACCTTTCCGCAAGCGTCGCCTTCGCCGCCGCCTGCGACCTCATTTTCGAGGGCCGCGAGCAGCCGAGCGGCTACACCGAACCCATCCTGCACGCCCGCCGGCGGCAGGCCAAGGCCCGGGGCTGACGCCGTGGCCGGGAAGCGGAGGAATCTGCCATGACGCTGCCGTCGCATTGGGTGAAGATCGGGCTGATGCTTTTGGCGTTCGTCCTGGCCACGCCGCACATGGGCGCGCTGCACGCCTCCTCGGAAGGCGGCCACGGCGGCGATTCCAAGAAAAGCGAGAAGAAGGGCGAGGGCAAGGACGCGAACAAGCCCGAGAACGGGGCCATCGTCATCGGCCCGCTCACGGTCAACATCCTGAGCAACAAGGGCTTCCGCTTCCTGCGCCTGTCCATGCTCGTGCAGTGCGAGGACAATGCGGCGGCCGAGCGCATCACTTTGCCGGACGCCCGGGAGGATCTGATTTTCCGCCTCTCCACCAAACTCGCCGAGGATTTGTTGACCAATGCCGGCAAGATGGCCCTGCGCCAGGAGCTGATCGAGCTGTTCAACAAATACGCCGGCGCGGGCAAGGTGAAAAACATCTATTTCCAGGAATTCGTCTTTCAATAACGCGGGTTATGGATCAGGCCGCGTGCATGCGTCCATGTCCGCGGCAGGAAAGGACAATGCCGTGTTCGAAGCCATCACGCCGGCCATGGCCGCGCGCATGCAGGCGCTCGAGGCCATGGACGCCGCAGACCGCTCCGACGGCACGCCGCACGCGAAGCGGCTGCGCCAGATTCCGCCAGAAACCGGCCGGTTCCTGGCCATACTGGCCGCATCCGCGCCGGCCGGGAACCTCGTCGAGGTGGGCACGAGCGCCGGCTATTCCGCGCTGTGGCTGTCGCTTGCCTGCCGGGCGCGCGGCGGCGTGCTGTGGCCCTGCGCCGCGCAGCTCGCCGAGCGCCTGGTCCCCGGCGGCATCCTGACGGCGGACAACGTCATCAGCCACGCCCACGAGATTCCCGGCGTTGCGGAGCGCATCCTGGCCGATCCCAGGCTCGACGGCGTGGTCGTGCCCATCGGATCGGGCGTGCTGCTGGCCAGGCGTCGCGCGTAAGGACTGGTTTCGTCGCCAAGGCGTCACAATCCGCACCCGGGACATGGCTTGGCGGGTCCTTTGTCCCTGTGCTAGCCTTTGGGGCGCGACGGGGTTTTCGAAGACGGCAAGCGGAGGTGACGATGGGTGATCTGGCGAAATACTTCCTGCTCACGGCGCTGCTTGCGGGCAGCATGCTGCTTTCGGACGCGGGCCCGTGCTTTTCGCGCACAGTCGGACCGGCCCCGGTCATGGTGCTCGCGGCCGCGCCGACCAGGCACGAGATCAAGGCCGGCGACACGCTAAACGCACTGGCCATACGCTACGGCGTGCCGGCCGCCGCCATCCTGAAGGCCAACCCCGGCCTCGACGCCTCGCGTCTGCAACTGGGCAAGGCCATCGTCATCCCGCCCCGGGGGCAGGCCGCGCAGGCTCCCGTTGCGGCAGCGCCGGCGGCCGAGGAGCAATCCCCGCAGCCCACGGCCGAAAAGCCCCAGGGCG
>DQED01000432.1 GCA_003525525.1 Desulfovibrio sp. | reverse complement strand
GTGCATGCGGTTGGTGGGCAGGTGGGCGGCGGAAACGTGGCTCATGACGATGTTCAGGGCTTCTTCGGGGTGGGCGAAGGCGTATTTCCAGCCTTCGATGGAGGCCCGCCGCACGGCCCGGCACAGCTCCGGGTCGTTTTTCCAGGTCTCCTCCAGCGTATAGAGCCCGTCCTCGGGCAGGTCGAGGCCGAGGTCGGCCATGGCGAAGACCGTGAGCTCGCCGGGGTCGAGGCCTGCGTTTAAAAGCACGTGGTATTCGTTGTAGCGCATGNNCGCGCAGGAACAGGTCCACGGTGTAGCCCTGGGGCACCTCGGTCGCGCGCACGCCGTGGCGCTTGAAAAGCTCCTCGGGCGCGATGCGGAATTCCGGGCCCCACAAGCTCACCCGCCGGCCGTCGAGATCCTCCGGGCGCGTGATGCCGTCGGCTTTTCGGGCGATGAGCAACTGGTTGGAGTGGGGCACGAACTGGGCCAGGTTGACGAGCGGGAGTCCTTCGGCCCGTTCGCGGATGGCCGTGGGCAGAAAGAACGTGCCGAACTGGGCCCGGCCCTCGCGCAGCAACCGGGAAGGCGGGGAGCCCGGGCCGCCGCGCAGGATGCGCATGTCGACCCCGGCCGCGGCATAAAAACCTTTGGCCAGGGCCACGTAATAGCCCGCGAACTGGGCCTGCGGCTCCCATTGCGGGATGAGCGCCGCCTGCTTGAGAACGGCCTGGGCAAGAACGGGCCACAGCAGCAGGGCGGCGCAGAGGGCGCACATCCCGGCCGCGATGCGCCTGCGTCGCAATCGTTGGCGGGAGAAGGCCTGGAACATGCCGTCTGATATAGCGCACGCGCCGGGCCTTGCATAGGGCCTGCATGTCCCAGGACTGCTTTTTTCGAGAAAACGGCGCGAAGGAAACCCAATAGCTCGGAAATGGAGTCGGCTATTGCGCCTGCGCCCGGCGGCGCAACAGGACGACGAGCACGCCGGCCAGTATCGCCAGGGCCACGTACTGCGAGGTGGAAATGCCGTAATAGACGCCCCGGATCGTGTCGCCTCGCCAGAATTCGAGCACGAAGCGCAGCACGGCGTAGCCGGCCAGGTACAGCGTGGTCATGCGCCCCGGGGGCAGGCCGCGGTCGCGGCGGTTGCCGGCGTACTGGAGCAGGCCGAAGAGCGCCAGGTCGCCCAGGGCTTCGTAGAGCTGCGAGGGATGCACGGGCAGCGAGGCCACGGCGTTCGGCGGGAGCAGGCCGGCCAGCTTGTGCTGCAGGTAGGCCGGGGAGCCGGCCGGAAAGCGGATGCCGAGCGGACTGTCCGTGACCGCGCCGAAGCAGCAGCCTCCGAAAAAACAGCCCAGCCGGCCGAAGGCGTGGCCCAGGGGGGCGTAGCGGCACACGGCGTCGAGCAGCGGCCAGGGCGATAGCCCGAGCGCCCGGCAGCCCAGGCGCAACGCGCCGAGGAGCGCCAACGCGCCGCCGTAGAAGACCAGGCCCCCGGAAGCGACGATGCCGAAGGTCAGGCGGCCGGCCAGCAGCGCGTCCTGGACGATGGGAATGATCCGCGCGCCGGCCAGGCCCAGGGGAAGGGCGGCCAGGAACAGCAGCAGGTAGCGGCCGCGACGGGGATCGCCGGCCAGGTCCCGCCGCGCGCCGGCGAACACGATGACGAACCCGGTGAGGCCGAGAATCAGATAGCCGGCCTGGACCAGGACGAACACGTCGAGCCCCGTGGCCCGGGAGAGCAGGAAGGCGATGAAGCCGCCCATATGGTGTGGGAAGGGCGGGCTACTTGCCGCAGTCGAAGCAGGAGCAACGCAGCCCCAGGCAGCCGCACGAAGAAAGCTCGCACGAGGTGGCGTTGCGCGTGGCGTCGGCGTAGGCGGCGTAGGATTCGCCGGGGGTGGCCTGGGAAAAGGCGAACAGTGTGCCGGTAAGCGTCAGGCACAGGGCGCAGGCGATGGCCAGGACGAGCTTCATGGGGTCTCCTTCGACGGATGGTGCGGCCCCTTCCTTACGCCAGCCCGCCTGCCCGCGCAATATCGGGGGATGGAGAGGGCGAGGAAGGGGGATGGGGATGGGGGAGAAGGGAAGAGAAGAGAATGCCTCCGGCGGCCAGNNGGACCACCCCGAAAGGGGGAGGGAATCCGAAATGACGGGGAGGGCAGCGGGCGCGTTGCGAAAGGCGCGGGCTCAGGCGTCGTGGGCGAGGGCCATGCGCAGGGCCGTGTTGTCGTGGGGCACGAGGGCGCAGACGCCGTCGAAAGTCACGGCGTCGTGGGCCGCCCCCGTTGCGAGGGCTTCGGCCAGGGCCGGATCGGACGCTGCCAGATGCGGCAGGCAGACCACATGGCCGCGCGGATCGGCCAGGATGACCGCGAGCTCCCGGGGCAGGGCTTCGCCCGGGCGCGGCGGGGTGTTCAGCCAGAACGCGGCCGGCCTGGCCAGACGGGGCAGCAGGTTCGGCATCATTTCCGTGGCGTCGCCATGGAGCGGCAGGATGCCCTTGCGGCCGGACAGCCGTTCGTGGGCGGCCTCGTACAGGGCCTTGTCGGCTTCCATGGTGATCACGGTGTCGAAAATGTCTCCGGCGGCAGAGGCGAGGTCGCCCGCGCCGGTCGCGGTCTCGACGAGCACGGACAGCCCCGCGTCGCGCAGGAGGGTGAAAAGGGGCAGCGGGGCGGCGGCTGTGGGCATGGACGTATCCTTGTGTTGGCGCCCGGCGGCGGAGGGGATCCGGGTGCGTGGGTTGCACGGGGAGAGGCGGACGATCGCGGACGCGGCCTCAGCGGAACTTGAGCTGCAGGTGGATGGTGGCCTGGCCGTCTGCGAAGGAGATGTCGCGCAGCATGGTTTCGCGGTCGATGACGTAGGTGTCTGGCGATTTGATGTCCACGCGCAGGACTTCCTTGCGCCCGAGCGGCACCACGACCTTCTGGTTGCCGATCTTGAACACGATGCGCTCGCCGTTTTGATACCAGAAATAGTAGGTGCGCTTGTCCGTGAAGAAATAGGGCGGGTCGAAGGTCTGCACGTTGCGCGAAAGCGGCTTTTCGAGGCTTACGTCCAGGCGGTAGATGTCCGGGGCCACGCGGGCCACGTTGATGGCGGTCATGGCGTAGCGGCCGGAACTGTCGGGACTGGCCGTCTTGAGCACGGCGTAGCCGGCCTCGATGGAGAAGTCGATGTTCGCCGCCGGCAGGGAGCGGGTGGTGCCCTGGAAGAATCTCGCCAGGGCCTGGGGGGAATCGCCGCCGCCGGCCCCGGAAGCCGGGTCCGCGGCGGCTGCCGCGCCGGCCCACAGGAGCAGGGCCAACGCCAGAACGGGAAGTGACAGTCGGGACATGGCCGGCCTCGCGTCCGTCGCCGCCCTGGCGGACGGCGGGGAAAAGGGGTAGAGGTGACGCCAACCCTTAT
>DQED01000153.1:5801-6021 GCA_003525525.1 Desulfovibrio sp. | reverse complement strand
GCGTCTTCGAGCCGGGCGTGCAGAACTTCAAGCCCATCGGCGTCTACAACCTCGACGAATACCCGGACCAGAAGATCTTCTATCCGCCGCTTCTGGAAATGCTCCACTACGTCTATGCCGGCGGATTCACCCGCATCCACTCGGCGACCCCCGGCCCCATCGGCCTCGCGGCGCTATGCATCGCCAAGACGCTGCGTCTGCCCATCTACGGCACCTACCA
>DQED01000153.1:5377-5754 GCA_003525525.1 Desulfovibrio sp. | reverse complement strand
ATCTGGTATTACAACCAGATGGACCTCGTATACATCCCCTCGAAGGAAACCGGGCGGGAGCTTACGGAAAAAGGGCTCGATCCGGCCAAGCTGCGGCTTTTCCCCAGGGGCGTGGATGTCGGCCGTTTCCATCCGGGCAAGCGTTCGGACGAAACGGCCGCGCGCTTCGGCATGGGCGACGGCACACGCCTGCTCTACGCCGGCCGCGTGTCGCGCGAAAAGGATCTGCACCTGCTCGCCCAGGCCTTCCGGGCCATAAGCGCCGCGCGCAAGGACGTGACGCTCACCGTCGTCGGCGACGGCCCCTTCCTCGACGACCTGCGCGGCCTGCTCGCCGGCACGCCCACCACGTTTACCGGCTACCGCGAAGGCGAGGA
>DQED01000153.1:0-5300 GCA_003525525.1 Desulfovibrio sp. | reverse complement strand
TCGTCACCGACCAGGGCGGCCCCATGGAGAACATCCTGCCCGGCGAAACCGGCCTCGTGGTGCCGGCCGGCGACGCGAACGCCCTCCAGGCGGCCATCGAAACCCTGCTCGACGACCCGCAGCGCATGCGCGCCATGGGCCGCGCCGGCCGGGTCTACGCCGAGGAACGCACCATCGAACAGGCTTTCGAGGACTATTGGGACATGTACGACGGCGACGCGCCGGCCGCGCCGGCCGAGACGCAGCCCGAGAAGCAAGCGGAAAAACCCCAGCGCATGGTCGTGGCGGCCTAGTGCGGGATCCCGTTCTGCCACCTGGGAGGCATTCCCCTCCGGCACACGAAAAAGGGACGCGGCATACGGGCCGCGTCCCTTTTCTTTCGAGTTGCGCGCAAGCGGGCTAGGTCACGGCGAAACGGCGCAGTTTCTCCGGTTCTGGCGGTTTGCGGCCGTCGAAGCGGCCGCAGGCGGCGAAATAGCGCAGGTCCGTAAACCAAAGCCGCAACTGCCGCCGATCGGCCCGCAACAGCCGCCGCCAGCCGACAGGGCCGCCGGCCAGGTCGCCGAGGGGGGCGAGCAGCTCGCTCGGGTCGCGGAAGCATTCCCAGTCGCAGGCGCGGCAATGGGGCCGCCCGCCGAGGCGCGCCTCGGAGAGCTTCCAGAACGGCCCCATGTTCTCCCTGGCGCGGTAGCCGCAGGGGTAGCAGTCGCCCCTGCGGTCCACATAGAAAAAGCTCACACCGCCCAGGCACGGCCGCCCGGGCACGGCGGGCCTGGAATACTGGCCGATCAGCGCATGCACGGCGCAAAGGGGCGTGAAAACGCGCAGCCGGCTGCGCTGGCGCGGCACGACGTCGGCAAGCGCCTTGAAGAGTTCGAGCTTTTCCGCATCGGAAAACGTCACCCGGGCATCGGCGGCCGTGGCCGCGTAGACCGCCTGCGCGCCCTTTTCCCGGTCGGCGTCGCTCATGGGATAACAGCAGTTGGCGATGGTGAAGCCCAGGGCGGCGGCGGTCTCGAAAAACCGGGTCATCTGCTCCCGCGCGGCCGCGGCAAACGCCGCACCCTGGCCGGCAAGGGCCTCCGGGCCGCCCATGTGGCGGTTGAGCGCGACATTGGCCGTGGGGAAGATGCCGTGGGCGTGCAGGATGGGCAGCGCGCGCGAAACGCCCGCGACCATGCCGGCATGGCCCCGGTTGGCTTCGTGGGTGGCGGGGTCGGCGGAATCGAGGCTCACCCAGAAATTGCGCACGGGCGTTGCGGCCAGATTATCGGCCAGCCGCGTCACCCTGTCCGTGAAATCCGGCCCGTCGGGGTTGGCGAACTGGTAGCCGTTGGTTCCGGTGCGCAGGTAGGCGATGCCGGCCTTGCCCGCATGGCGCAGCAGGTCGAAAAGGAGCGTTCCGGTCAGGAAGGGCTCGCCGCCGGTGAAGGACAGCGCCTCGACGCCAAGGGCTGCGCAACGGTCGATGACGCGCCTGGCCGTATCCGGGTCCATGTCGCCGCGCGCGCCGCCGGCCGTCACGTTCATGCCGCATTGGGCGCAGCGGGCGTTGCAGCGGTCCGTCAACTGCATGACCACCTGGCGCGGCCTGCCCCGTCGCTGCAATATCCGTATTATGGCCATAGTGCTCCTTGAAACGAAATCATTTTTCTGCGTATGCAAGGGACTTTCGATGTTCTGTGGGCTTAGCCGGCACGTCGGATGCAGCGTTTGTCGAATACGCGACGATCGCGTGACGCCGCGCCGGGCGGTCCGGATTGCCCGGTCGCCAAGACATTGTCGTTAAATTGTAACGTAGCCCGGGCATATTGGCGCAATGTATCCCGGAGCCTCGGCCGGCATCCGCATCGCCTGCCTCAACCACAAAGGCGGCGTCGGCAAGACGACNNCTGGCTGCCGGTCTGGCCGGCATGGGCTGGCGCGTGCTGGCGGTGGACGCCGATCCGCAGGCGCACCTGACCGCCTCCTTCGGACTTGCGGCGCAGCCGGACCAGGGCCTTGCCGCCCTGTGCCGCGGCGCGGCCCCGGAACTTGCGCGCCCGGACGGGTTCGAAGGTCTGTCCGTGCTGCCGGCGTCGGCGGAACTGGCCGCAACCGAGACGGCGCTTTCCCGTGATGAAGCCCCGGCCGACCTGCTCGCCAAGGCCCTTGACCTCTGCGGCGCGTTCGACGTGGCGCTTTTCGACTGTCCGCCGCACCTCGGGCCGCTGACGCGGCAGGCGCTCGGCGCGGCGCAGGCCGTGATCGTGCCCATGACGCCCGATTTCCTGTCCTTGCAAAGCCTCGCCTGGCTTTTGGAAACACTGCACGAAATGGCGGGCCCCTCGGTGCTCGGCATCGTGCTCGGCCGCTTCAGCGACAGGAAACGCCTGCACCGGGAGGTGCGCGCGGCGGTGTTCGAGCATTTTCCCGGCGTGCCCTTTGAGACCTGCATCCGTGAAAACGTCGCCCTGGCCGAGGCCCCGAGCCACGGCCAGGATATTTTCCGTTATGCGCCGGCCAGCGCCGGCGCCAAGGATTTCGCCGCGCTGTGCCGGGAAACCGCCGACCGGCTCGGACTTGCCGGGCCGGGTGCGCACGGCCGCGCGCGGCGTTGAGGAGCCCACCATGGCAACCCGCTCACGACTCGGCCGGGATCCCCTTGCCGGCAAGACAACCGCCGCTGCCGGCGCATCCGCAAAAAAGGCGTCTCCGGCCAAGGCCACGCCCCAAACCTCGAAAACCGCTGCCGGCAAAAGCCGCACCCCTGCCGGAACCGCGAAAGCCAAGGCCGCCAAGCCTGTTTTTCCGGTGGGAAACGCCTCCCTGGCGCAACAGCCGACCGAGGCCGTCGTTGTGGAACACCCCACGGCCGTCGCAACGACGGGTTCCATCCCGGATCAGCCGGCCGAAGCGCCACTTCTTGCCGCGACCGCGCCCGTTTCCGACGAACCGAAGCCCGTCGGCCCCATCCCGGCAAGCGTCGCCCTGGACCCGGACGCGCCGGAGGCGACGCCCGAACCGACCGCTTTCGCGCCGCTTCCGGAAGAACCGGAACAGATCGGTCCGATTCCGCAGAGTGCACCGGAGGAAGAGGTTGCGCCTGGGGCGCACGGCCTCGCCGCGCAGGAGCAGGCTCCCGACGAAGACACGCCCGCGGAAAAACCGGCAGCGGCATCGCCGCAGGTACAGACTGCCGCGCCGGATGCGCCTGCGCCCTGCCCGGCAACCGCCGATCCCGTGCGCACGGCCGCCATTCCTCCTGCGGCCAGCGCCAACGCACGCGCCGTGGGCGAAGCACACAATCTCGTCGCGGCCACGTCGCCGCCGCCGCCCGAAGGGCCACATCCCGCCGAGGTGTTCCTGCGCGGCGTGCTGGAGGGGCTCACCCCGACCGGCAACCTGACCCTGCATGTGGAGGTCGATCCCGAAACGTATGCGCTGCCCGTGGAAAAGCTTTTCTATTTCAGCCACGTGCTGCAACTCCTGGTCGCGCCGCTGGAACGCCCCGGCGAGGCCTGGCGCAGGCCCGGAGACAAGCGCGGCCCGGTGGCCGGCCTGACGGTGCAGCTTGCTCGGATCGGAAGCGCCCGCCACAGCCTGCGTGTTTTCGACAACGGGCTTTTCTTCCGCAGCTACCTGCCGGAACCACGCCTCGACATGGAAGCCCTGCGGCCGCTTCTGTTGTTCGTCAGCAAGCGCAGCGGCTCCGTCATCCTGAAGCAGGGGCGTTGCATCGAGTTCGAAATCATCGGCTAATGCGGCATCTTAAGAAATACGTATGTATTTTTTAAGCATACACGAATGTTATCGCCAGCCAAAGGAGCGCGCCATGGAAAAGGAAAAGAACAAGATCCGCATCGAAGGGGTGATGCAGCTCACCGAAGTGATCGCCAACCTGGAAAAGCTCGTGTCCGACATGAAATCCGGCGTGGTCACCCTCGCCGCCGGCGACGAAGCGTTGACGCTGGCCCCTTCGGTGCTGGTCAACGTGGAGATGAAGGCCTCGCAGAAAAAGGACAAGGAAAAGTTCGCCCTGGAGATTTCCTGGAAGAAGCACAAGGAAGTCGAGGGAGGTTTCGCCGACGCGGGCGCGTAGCAACGGCTTCTACCAAGTCAAGCTCATGGCCGGGGACCTCGAGTTCCCGGCTTTTTTTTCGCAAGATACCTGCCCTGGCGACAAATGCTCCCCGTCAGCCGAGGGTTGCCTCTTGAGGGTCGGGGTGTTAATGCGACCTCCTGGAATACAGGGGAGAGTTGTCCTCGGGTGCACACAAAAAAAGCTCCTTACCACTTCATGTTCTTTTGCGCGCTTGCGACATGTCGCAACCGGATGATTCTTTCTTGCTTGCAGAGTGTGGCATGCTCAATCTGAATCTCCAACAGATTGCCATTGACCAGTGCCGTCACGGCATCATGACATGGCCGCGTGCTGACGACACCATTGGCAAAGCCTTGGCCCTTTACGGCGAGTTTTCCGAAGAGGAAAATTCGTTGATGCGGCGATACGTTTCGTGCGGCGATACGGTCATCGACGTGGGCGCCAACCTCGGAACGATGGTGCTGCCGCTGGCCAGGGCCGTCGGGGACCAGGGGCGCGTCATCGCTTTCGAGCCGCAGCCGCTCATGGCGCAATGCCTGCAAACAACCTTGACGCTCAACGAGATCTTCCACGTCACCCTGCTGACCGCAGCGGCAGGAAGCCACTCCGGTTGGGGCAAAATCCCGGCGAAGCGCATCGACGACGGCGGGAATTTCGGCGGCGTCACCCTGGCGGAAACAGGGCTGCCCATCCCCGTGTTGCGCCTCGACGACCTCGCCGTGGAGGCCTGCGCACTGCTCAAGATCGATGTGGAAGGCATGGAATGGGAGGTCTTGCAAGGCGCGCGGGAAACGCTCCTGCGCCATCAGCCGACGCTCTATCTGGAAGCGTTCCCGCGCCCGAGCACCGTCGCCTGCCTCGGCTGGCTCCTTGACCACGGCTGGAATTGTTTCTGGCACTTCACGCGCTTCTTCAACGAACACAATTTTCGCAACAACGCCGACAATATCTTCGGAAACCTGGGCGACATCAATGTACTGGCCCTGCCTGCGATGCAGACCCGGCAGCCCGCCCTGCCGCAGCTCCAATCCGCAGATGAGGATTGGCAGACCGCGTGCCTGCGCTATTTCCATGGCGCGTAGGCGCAATGCATCCATCCCAACAAAAAAGGGCGGCCCAGGGCCGCCCTTTCGCATTGCGGAATTTCCGCGCGCTTATCCCTCGTAGTACGAGCGCAGATGCTGGCTGCGCACGGGATGGCGCAGCTTGCGCAGGG
>DQED01000353.1 GCA_003525525.1 Desulfovibrio sp. | reverse complement strand
GCCTGTCGCGCGCGGCCAATCCCGACATCACGCCGCCCGACGCCGCCGCGCCCGGGGAAACCCTGCCCGAACGCCTGTCGCAGCCGCCGGCCGTCGTGGCCAGACGCCTGGCCCGGCTCCACCGTCCCAACCGCCTGACCCTCGTCGCGGCGGAAATGGCCCCGGCCGACATGCTGCTCGCCCTTTTCGCCTGCAAGGGCGCGGTCACGCACCTGGAGATCTTCAACCTGCGCATCTTCGAGACCACGGGGCAGGGCACGGACATCGCCCTGGAGGTGCTGACGGGGCTTAGCGCCGGGGACGTGTCCGCGGTCAAGCGCCTGCTCGTGCTGCTTGCCGCAAAGTCCCGTAACGCGGGCGACGAGGACACGGCCGACCGGCTCCTGACCTTGCGCCAGGAAGCGGCGGCCCTTTGCGACATCTACCGCCACGCCCCGCTTGGCGCGTGTCTGGGCTCGGATTCCACGGGCCGCTCCACTTCCTGCCACGGCATGGGGCTGGTGGTGGCCGACACCCTGCCCGCGCGCGCCCTGGCGCATCTTGCCCGACGCGCGAGGGCTCCGCAGGAAAGCCTGCGCCGGTCCCTCTCCGTAGGCATGGCCGTGACGCCGCGCCTTTCCGCCCTGCCCGACGCCTTCGGCCCGGGCCCCTGCACGCGGCTGTTGCGCCGCCTGCGCGAACTGCCCGGCCTGCGCATGGCAGGTTACCGCTGGCGGCTGTCCTGGACCGTGCGACGCTACTACAAGGCGACGCCCGAGACGGCCAACATCCACACCCTGGGCGGCATCCAGGAAAAAACCGCGGACAGGCTCCATGCGGCCACGGCCCGGCCCCGCCTGCGGCTGCGCTACGTCAGCGGCAGCGTGAAAAACGCGCTCAAGATCCTGGCCGGCTTCGGCGTGGCCACCGCGTCCTTCGCCGCGATCAATTCCTGGTGGGTGCTGGCCTACGGCGGCGCGTGCATCTGGTTCGGCATCACGGGACTTCGAAACGTGGTCCAGGCCGCCATCGGCTGCGGCGGCCTGCGGCGCGGTTCGCTGGTTGCCCTGCGCGACCACGTGAGCATCGACCGCATCGCGGATTCGCTTTTTTTCACCGGCTTTTCCGTGCCCCTGCTCGACATCCTCACGCGCAAGCTGCTGCTCGAACAGGCGCTCGGCATCACCACAGCGACCAATCCCCTGGCGCTTTTTTCGATCATGGCCCTGGCCAACGGCCTCTACCTGGCCAGCCACAACCTCTATCGCGGCCTGCCCACGGCCGCGGCCGTGGGCAACCTCTTCCGCACCATACTGTCGATTCCCCTGGCGCTCGGCCTCAACCACGGCCTGGCCCTGGCCCTTCGCGCCGCCGGCGCGGCGTCGCCGGAAACGGCGCTGGAGCCCTTCGCCGCCATCATCTCGAAGTTCGCCTCGGACTGCGTGGCCGCCGGCATCGAGGGCCTGGCCGACCGGGCGCGTTACGAGCGCATGCGCATCCGCGACTACCGCGACAAATGCCGCCAGCTCTACGAGGCCCAGGCGCAGATCGAACGCGCCTATCCCGACGCGGACGCGGCGAGCCTGCTCGAGACGCCCAAGGCGTTCATGGCCGACCTGCGCCAGCGACGGGCCGACCTGGAAAAGGTCGTCATCGTCAACGCCCTGGATTTCCTTTACTTCTGGATGTGCCAGCCCCAGGCGCGGCCGGTGCTCGCCAAGACCATGCGCGGCATGACCCTGGAGGAGCGCCGGGTCTTTTTGCTCTCCCAGGACGTGCTGCGGCGTGAAAAGGAGATCAGCCGTCTGCTCATCGACGGCCTCGTCGGCCGCAACTTCGCGCCGGCCTTGGCGTTTTATTTAAGCAGCTTCCGCCGCTACCTGGACGAGATGCGCGTGCTGGCCGGCCGCTACCCGCCCGCCGCGAGCCTCAGCCTCGAAAACACCGCCCCCGGCCGCCGCAAGGACCAGGAAAGCGTGTAGGGGAGAGAGAGGGGAAGGGAAAAAGGGAGAGGGGGAAGAGAAGATGCCTCCGGCGGNNCTCCTGGACCTCCTCAAAGGGGGCAAGGGGTGTAACGGGCGAGAGGAGAGAGGCGGCATTGGCGCAGGGCGCACGGAGGTGAAAAACTAGGCTGCGCTCGCGCCGACGCCGGACAGGGCATCGGAAATCATGCCGTCCATCTTTTCCATGGGATTGCTGCCGGAAGCCTGCTGCGCCGTGTTGCCGTAGGCCTGGGCGACGGCCGCCTGGGGTCCGCCGTTGCCGTTTGGGGCCTTGGGGGGCTTCAGCGACGACATGTTGCCGGACTTTGCGGCCTCGGCGAACTTGCTCGCCATGTCGCTGTACAGCTTCGCCGCGTTGGAATCCGAGGAATTCTTGGCCGCTTCGCTTAGGCTGCTGGAAATCTTCTGCGCCGCTTCCTTGAATTTCTCCGGGTCCGAACTTGCCAGATCGTTGAGTTTTTGCATCATCTTCGCGCCCGTGGAAAAGCTCTTCCCGTCGCCTGAGATTTGCGGCGAGGTGGAATCCGCATCCGACGGAGCGCTCGCGCCCGACGTGCCCGTGCTCCCGGTCTGGGTGGAAAGGGTATTGGCAGAAGCATAATTGAGGTTGATCAGGTCCGTGGACATGGCGTTTCTCCTTTGGTTTCGTGCACCATTGCCGTCCTTATCGGATGCCTGCCCAGGGAGTTTATGGTTAAAATAATAATTTTATGCTGTAACCTTTTGCAACTAATGACGTCTGAAAAGCAATTCTCAAATACCGCGAATTACAGTCAACGCATAAATTAGTAAATATTTATTTCTCCCGTTCAATACTCAAGCCATAAAAACATAGTATTAAAATCGTTGCATTGCCTTACGAGTCCAACCTTGGTCCGCATATGCCTCTTTATCCGTTGCATTCGTCACATGACCGCCTATTCGCTGTCACAGTAGAATCAAATCGGCGCATGCACAAATCGCGACTTCCAGCCTTCCACACCATACCTCCCAGGCGCGCGTCCACAAGGGCGCAAGCCCGTCGCGCCCCGTGCTTGCCCGCCCTCCCGCGACGGACGTGGCGTAAACGCGGCCCCGCAACCGGAAGATTTCCTGGAATAAAATGCGAACGGCCTGCGCCGCCGATGGCGACGCAGGCCGTTATTGCGCGGCGGCGCGGGAAACGGCGCTAGAACATCTGCTTGAGCAGGTCCTCGCCCTTGCCGAGCGGCGC
>DQED01000350.1 GCA_003525525.1 Desulfovibrio sp. | reverse complement strand
CGTCGCGCCCTTCGACCCGCCCGCCCCGCCGCCGTCGGGGCCGCTCACCGCCCAGGGCGTCATGCGCATCGTCGCCGCCTTGCTACCGGAAAACGCCATCGTCACGGACGAAGGCATCACGTCCACGCTGCCCCACGCCGCCCTGCTCGCCACGGCCGCGCCCCACGACGCCCTTTCGCTCACGGGCGGCTCCATCGGGGACATCCTGCCGCTGTCCACCGGCGTGGCCGTGGCCGCGCCGGACCGCAAGGTCGTGTGCCTGGAAGGCGACGGCAGCGCCATGTACACCCTGCAGGCGCTGTGGACCCAGGCCCGGGAGCGCCTCGACGTGGTCACGGTGATCTACGCCAACCGGTCCTACGCCGTGCTCAACCAGGAACTGCGCATGGTCCGGGCCGCCCCGGGCGGCAAGCGGGCCCTGTCCCTGCTCGACCTGCACGACCCCGTCCTGGACTGGGTCAGGCTGGCCGAGGGCATGGGCGTCGCGGCCGTGCGGGCGGAAACGACCCAGGCCTTCGCCGACGCCTTCGCCGCGGCCCTGCGGGAAAAGGGACCGCGCCTCATCGAGGCCGTCGTCTAAAACCGCGTTCGCCGATGGCGCAGCCGGACGCGTCGGGGCTCCTTGTCGGCCCCGGCGCGCCCTTCCCGTGCGCCCTACGAGGCGACCAGGGCGAGGATGCAGCCGTATGCCCCCACGAGCAGGCAGAGGGAGGCGACGAGGCGGCGCAGGCGCTGGGGCGAAACCAGGGGGGACAGGCGGATGCCGAAGACGAGTCCGAGGAGCTGCACCGCCGTGATCCAGGCGACCACCGGAAAATCGACCACGCCATAGAACAGGTTGCCAAGCGTGCCGCTGGCCGCGACAGCCACCTGCAGCACCTGGCCGGCGGCGATGGAAAGCAGCGGGGGAAAGCCCAGGGCCACCATGATGGGGATGGACAGGACCGGGCCGCCTGCGCCGGTCAGCCCCGAGAAAAACCCCACCACCGCGCCAATGCCGACCATGATCGCCCGATGCCGCCGGCTCGCCGGCTCGAATCGGAGCAGCGCGCCGGCCTTGGGCGGGAAAAGCGCCGAACTCCCGGCAAAGACGATCAATAGGGACAGCACCAGCTGCAGCAGGGCGACGGGAGCGTGGGCGTTGGCCACGGCCCCGAGCGGGCTGGCCACGGCGGCGCTCGCGGCCAGGGGCAAGGCCGGAGCCCAGTCTATGGCCTGACGCCGCTGCTGCAGCCAGACCGCCACGGCCCCCACGAAAAAGAAGCTGCACAAGGCGGTGGCCATGGCGGCCTGCACGGAAAGCCCGCTGGCGGTCTGCAGGACGGGGATGACCAGGATGCCGCCCACACCCGTCAGGCCGGTCAGCACGCCGACGACCAGCACGGTCGCCGCCAAAAGCCACATGGTCAGCCTCCTGGCCCGGGTTTCCCGGGGTCGAAATGGTCCCTTTCGCCACTGCAATCGCTTTCATTTCGTAACGCCGTCCCCCTGTCAAGGGCCGCCGAGCCAAGGATGACGCCCCCCCGGCCGCCGACGCCCCGTTGGCAGCGCCAGGCCGTTTCCCGGCCCTTGCGCCGGCATCTTCGCCGGTATTGGGAATATCGTATGGCAATAGCAGGCCGCTCTACGAATAGACGTGTCACAAACAGAATATTTTTATAAAATTCGTATAAAATCAAGCGCTTTTGCGCTTTTTCTTGACAATTTGTCCGTGCTGGATGAAATCGTTTTCATTCATTCGCGTTCTTCCGGCAACGGCAACAGGCCGCATGGGGAAACGCCGCCGCGCACGCGCCGGTCGCCCCATGCCGACAACGAGGCACAGGGAGTCACATGGCGCAGATCACCATCCAGGACGTCGCCCAGATGGCCGGAGTCTCGCCGGCCACCGTCTCCCGGGCCTTGCACTCCCCCCACCTCGTCAGCAAGGCGACCCGGGAGAATATCGAACGCATCATCCGTGAAAACAACTATATTTACAACGCCGCCGCCGCCGACCTGTCCCGGCGGAAATCCTCGGTCCTCGGCGTATTCATCCCCACCACCGGCGGCACCGTCTTCGCCAGCACCGTGGGGGCCATCGAGGAATACGCCTACGAACGCGGCTTCCCCGTCATGGTCAGCAACACCCGCTACGATCCGGAAATCGAGGCCGTGCTCCTGCACAAATGCCTGGAGCGCCGCATGGCCGGCGTCATCCTCACCGGCTACTGCCAGGCCAACGAACAGCTCATCCTGTCCATGGCCGAAAAGGGCCTGCCCTGTCTCGTTGCCTGGGAAATCCTGCCCGAGTCGGTCCCCTTGAGCTATGTCGGCATCGACAACTACCAGGCCGCCTTCGAGGCCACCGACTACCTGCTCGGGCTCGGCCACCGCCGCGTCGGCCTCATCGTCGGCCCGCGCTCGGGCATCCTGCGGGCCAGGCGGCGCTACGACGGCTACGCGGCGGCACTGGAGGCGCGCGGCATCCCCTGCGATCCCGCCCTCGTCATCGAGCGCCACCCCACCATGCTCAACGGCAAGGAGGCCATGTCCCGCCTGCTGCGCCTGCCCAAGCCCCCGACGGCCGTGTTCGCCGCCAGCGACTTCATGGCCATCGGCGCCATGGCCGCCGCCCGGGAACGCGGCTTGCGCGTGCCCGAGGACATTTCCCTCATGGGCTTCGACGACATCGAATTCACCAACTACACGTCTCCTCCCCTGACCACGGTGCGCGTCCCGAGCTGGGACATTGTGGGGAGTCAGGCAAAGTGAGAAATGGCGTGGGGCCTGGATCGGGTAGGCTCAACGTGGGCTGAACATAGGCCGGACGTGGGCTTGCGGGCGTTGGCCAGGCGCGCGGGACGGGCGGAAGGCAAGATGAGAAATCGGGCTGAAATGGGGGTGAAAATATCAGGCAAAGTGAGACAGTTTGGAGGGCATTTACATGCCTGGGCCAAGAAGTATCGAATCCTCGAAGACGATGGGCGTAAAAAAAGAGCTAATAGCCCATTCTAACACGACAATCAGTTTACCCCGCCTCACCCACCGCTTGGTTCTGCCTCGGCGGCTCCAAGCGCCGCTTCAACTCTTGATTCTCTTTTTCCAGTTCTTCCATGCGCTTGGCCATCGCGTCCGCCTTGGCCTCCAGGTCGGCCAGCCGCTCTTCCAGGCGCGCCAGCGTCCGCTCGCTCCTCACCGCTTGGTGAAACGCGTTGATATTGCTTGCTAAAGCTGTCCGGTAAATGGTGTCGGACTCCAAGACTTCGGCTGTCTTGGTCAGCATATCCGACATCCGAAATTCCTCCTGCGGGGCGGTCAAAAAAGCCTCAGCAGGGGCGGGAGCAGGCGCGGGGGCCTCGTTCGCGGCTTCCCCCCGGCGCATTGAGCCAGCGCCAAAGAAAAGCCAATCGGCATTAATCCCAAAATCATTAGCAATTTGTTCTATCCATGCAGGAGGAAGCTGAAAGCGACGTTTCGCCCCTCCTACTGAGGCAGGCTTAATCCCTAAAATTCTTGCTAAATCAGAATCCGTTTTCGCCCCGCACGCCAGCATTAAGCGATCAAACTTCGCGACAAAGATTTTCCGAGCATCTGGGCTATGCTCGGAAATTTGCTCGGAAATCGGGCGGCTTTGGGTTTTGTCTTTTTTCATCAATAACTACAAGGGGCTATTGCATTCTGCATGTTTTTTACAAAAGCATTTGCTCGGAAATGCTTCAGGCTATTGACTGTTGATGTTTTTAACTCTAAATCTCTTCTCACGGGGTGACGACTGTCACCGTTACGAACGTAGCTACCAGGGCCGGCAATATTCCTCAATGTCCGGCGGCCCGGAAACTTTGGATCGGAGCACTCGGAATTGGTTGCCCACTCGCGACGCCTCAGCCTGCTCGAACTGGTCGAGCTCAATCCGGATGCGGACATCTCGGTGTCCATGGATCGGATCGTCCAGGCGGCCAAGCTGTCGCGGGCCGAAGCGGTGGATCGGCTCAACGAGGCCGCGCGGCGGTTCGGCGTGCGGCTGGCGGCCGGCAGCGCCAAGGAACTGGGGCTGGCCACCTTCGAAAAGTGGCTCAACCCCAAAGAGGCCGAATACGTGCCGAGCGTTCGTGCGCTCAATCTCTTCTGCCACGTGTTCGGCTCGGTCGAGCCCCTCGACATCCTGGCGCGGTCGCACGGGCTTGGGTGGCGGGTCATCGACGGGGACGACGCGAAGCTCCTGGAGCTGGCCCGCACCGAACGGGAGATCAAGGCGCTCCGTGAACGCAAGCGGAAAATAGAGGCGGAACTATGAAACGCGCAGGCAACAAGATCAAATACTGGATGTCCGAGAACAACCTCAAAATGGTTGATATCGAACGTGAAATCCAGATTTCACATTCGCTGGTGTCCGACACCATCCACGGCAAGCGCAACAACCGCCGGGTGTTGCAGGCCCTGCTGGACGCCGGCTGCCCGGCCAAAATGCTCGATCTGCCGGCGGATATGAAGAGCAAGCAAGCGGCGTAGCCGCCAGGAATTTCCGCGCCTCGCGGCGTCCGGGGGTCGAGCGGCCAGACTGCCAGTCCACCCGGCACCAGAGGTAGAGCGACCCGATCGCCATCCCCTGCGGGGCGCGGAAAATATCACAACACGAAGGAGGTAGGCGCGATGATTCAGGCAGAAATCGAGAGGCGGTTCGGGTTGGCGGTTGAGGGGTTCCAAAAAGCGCTCGCAGGCAAAGGTTCTGACGAATTTTACAGAGAGTTTTGCGTGGACAGGGTCAATCCGAACAGGATTCAGCGGACGCTCGAAGGTGCCATGGCCCGTTGCCGGTATGTCCCGCACGTCAGCGTGTCACTCAAGGATGGTTGGCGATTCGATCCGGCCATATATGCAACACGCGAATACTGCAAAGACGGGTCATACTGTGAGTTTGATTACTTGGGGATCGACAACGAGTGCCTTGTTGTTGTGGATTATCGCTGGGGCGACACAATAGATATCTCCGTGCGCGCCTTTCCTCTAAAAGTTATTTCGTCGATTTATGTAGGATATGAAGCGATGCTTTTTACATACAGCAACGAAAGAGCTTTTTGGTCGGGAAATCTTCCTGCCATCGTCTCTCCGGTGACGAGCGAAAGGAGGGTGATGCAGTGAGCAGGCGAAAACGGATGGCCGGGAAGGCGGAAGAGATGCGGCAGGTTGCCCAGGTTTTGAGGCAAAACAACATTCCCGAAGCGGCGGTTCGGGCTGCGCTGCTGGGCATGTGCGGCGTCGGCGTGATGCTACAGGACAATGGACCGGGTTTCAGAACGGCGACGAAGCGCATTCTTGGAGTGGAGGAGTAGCGCTATGGATATGCGAATCGCCGAGAAGAGAGAGAGAGTCTACGGAACCGTGGTTGACAACTTTTACGGAGTGCTGGCGCGCTTTGTGGCCCAGGGCATTGCTCCAGAGCCCAAGACTTTTTGGGGGCTTGGGCAGCGAAGCCTTGTAAACACCATGCTCGACAGAATTTATGAAGGGCATGCTGTTCTGGAACAGAAGGGACCGGCTTGGTTTTTCTGGTTTTCAGGCACACGCCCATACTACGAATTTTCACCATTCCCTTTTCGTAAGGGGATCATCCTTTCGCAACGACTTGATAAAGAGGGGTGGTGGTTCTCGTACGCCTACGCTCGAGTTCTGGCCAAAGTTTTCGGTGTTCGACTCCACATACACAAAGCGCGTAAGCCGAGGATGAGCCCTCTTCGGCATTATCCCTTTCTCGACCCCTTACCCCTGCCGGCCTGATCCCTTCTGCGAAACCGCCCCGCGTGGGCGGTCGTCGGACGGTGGCGCGTCCGGCCTGACGAGCAGCCAACAAAAGAGAAGCGCCTATGTCATGGTATCAACCAGAAGACTTGCAAATCATCTTCCGGGATTCAATCGACTCCCCGGAAGGGGTGTTGGGCGACCTTTTCTTTCATGAAAAGCTCAAACTGTTTTTTTGGAATCGTCTGCTTCCGACGTTTCTGCGCCGACGTTTAGTGGGTTCACGTCTCCATGGATGGGTGGTCCGTGCTTAAGCAAAACGGATTTTGCGTAGGTGCGTCCATATGCGTCGAGGATGGATACCTTGATGCGTGGCGGATTTCCCAAGGCGACAATGTCTTTGACTTCCCCACTGCAATGTTCCTGTCGGGATGTGCCTGGCGCGAGTTCTGCGGGGAGCACATCTTTCCATTGCCGTGGAAAATTCCAGTATTCCCCAATTGGAATTTGAGAACGCTCTTCTCCAAATACGCGACTCAAGTCAATGATGCGCTGTCCGACCTCATACTTCGCTTCTGGGTCAATCTGGAGAATCGTCCCATCCATGCACCAATTTATGGAGACAACCGAGTTGTTGCGAGCGGAACAGTTGGAAACATCCATGACGATGTCCACGATTTTGGCGCGCCTCGGCGGATCAATGGAATAATACCCCGGTTCCCCAGTGAGATCGGCATCGAAAAGATGTCCCGCCCGGGGAGTGATCAAAAGTCCCGGCCGCTGATGCCGGAATGTCCACACGGCATTCGTGGCGGCGATGACAAAGCCCAGAATCCCCAACGTGGCGGAAATTGTTTCAAAGGTCGTCATGGGATGACCGGCTCCAGGTCCCGGTAGGCAATAGCCTATCAGGGGACGCGGAACTCTATCAAGCGGATGGACGGCGGCACGATGAAAGACGCTTATACGACAAGTAAACTGGCTTCGGCTCTGGGATTGACGCCTCGGGCGATCGGTGCCCGGGCCAAGAAAGCCGGATGGGTTGTCGCCGAGCAGGCAGGGGCTGGCAAGGGATGGCGGGAAAAGTCCTATCTGACATCCTCCCTCCCTGCCAAGGTCCAGGACGCCTTGGCCGCCCACGAAGGCGCGGACCTCCCTGCCGTCTTCGACGACGAAACGCCGCTCACCGAAGACCAACGGCGCGGGGCGTTGGCCAGGGCGGACCTCGTGCGGCTCTACACCGAGGCGTTGGCCAAAGCCCCTCGAAAGGGCGTGGCGCAAAAGGAATTTCTCGCGGCCTACCGGGCCGGGGTATGGCCGAAAATCAAGGAAGTGCTCGGCGAGTCGGTATCCGCGCAATCCCTGGAGCGCTGGAAGCTCAAGCTCCGCCGTACCGGCTCCGCCCTGGCCCTGGCCGACACGCGCGGCGGCGTGCGCATCGAACCGGTCCTGACCGTGGCGCACCAAACCATCATCACCGCCTTGGTGCGGCATCCCAACGCGCCGAACATCGCCGAAGTCTGCCGCGAAGCGCTCAAAGCCTTCAAGCCGGCCGGGCTGCCTGCCTGCTCCGAAATCACTATTCGTCGGTTTATCGAAAAGTGGATCGCCAACAATTACGGCGAATTCGTCTACTCCCGGAAAGGCAAGAAAGCCTGGGTGGATGAATGCTGTCCGTACATCGTGCGCGACTACTCGAAGATCCAGGTCGGCGACATCCTGGTGGCCGATGGGCATGTGCTCAACTTTGAGATTCTGGACCCGGAGACCGGCAAGGGC
>DQED01000112.1:5004-5395 GCA_003525525.1 Desulfovibrio sp. | reverse complement strand
CCCAGTACACGCTGCTCAAGGGCATCCTTCTCGTCGCCGGCTGGATCGGGGTCGTGATCTTCATCTACTGGCAGGGCTACACGTCGGGGCTCAAAAACCTCGTCATGGTCATCTCCGCGGGCGTGGGCCTGGAGGCCATCGCCAGCTCCTTTTTCGTGGCCATCCGCGTGGAGGGCCGCCAGGACCTCGAGGGACGCATCCGCGTGGTCTCGGGCGTGCTCGGCTACGGCTACGCCATCTCGCTTTTGGCGCTTGGGGCCGCGCCGCACTGGATTGCGCTCTTTAAGGTCATCGAGAACGTCTCCAACCTGGCCGGCGGCGTCTGGATGGCGCTCAGGAAGACGGATTTCACGGGCCTCACGCTCAAACGCAAGTCCCTGGCCCGCACCTG
>DQED01000112.1:0-4923 GCA_003525525.1 Desulfovibrio sp. | reverse complement strand
GCCCAGTACAGCGTCACCTGGGAGCTCGTGGACGGCATCTCCATCCTCGTCTCCAATCTGCTTTTGCGCAGCATCCTCTATCCGCTGTTCGTGCGCCTGTGGAAAAGCGACCGGCGCGAATTCAAACGCCTGGCCAACAACTCCGTGCGCTGGCTCATCGGGGCCTCGATCCCCATCATGTTCGTGCTTTTCATCGAGTCCGACCGCCTGATCGGGCTCATCTACGGCGGGGCCTACCACGACGCCATGTGGATGCAGAAATGGCTCGTCGGCACCATCATCTGCGGCTTCGTGCACAACCTCGCCGCCTATCTGATGATGAGCCAGGGCAAGCAGCGGCTGCTCCTTTTCATCTACATCGGGGGCCTCGCGCTCAACCTGGCGCTGTGCTACACGCTCATCCCGGCCGATCCGCTGCTCGGCACGTGCCTGGCCATGCTCATCACCAAGGCCGCCGTGGCCGTGACCACCACGAGCTACTGCCAGGCCAGCATGCGCATCATCGACGTGAAGTCCATGTGGCGCATCGCGCTGGCCTGCGTCTGCGGCGCGGCGCTCTACTTCGCCACCATGCGCATCGGCATTCGGGAAATCCCGGAGATCCTGGCCGTTACGCCCTTCGGCTTCCTCATTTTCCAATGGAAAAAGGAGCTGGCCGCGCAAAAGGCCCAGGCCGGCGTGGCTTAAGCCCGTCGGGGAAAATGCCTCCGGCGGCCAGAAGGGGCCGAGGGCCCCTCCTGGACCACCCCGAAAGGGATGCGTATCGGTTCCAAGAAGACGAGTCATCGAGGAGAAATCCCCTGCGCCGTGCGTTCCACGCAAAACGGCCGCCGCTCCCTGCCCGGGAACGGCGGCCGTTTCATTCGAAGCATGCGGCGCGCTCAGCCCTTGCGGAGAACCTCGCGCACCACGCCGCCCCAGCCCACCTTGTAGGCGATGCCGCGCCAGGACATGGTGTTGGTCGCAAACGTGCGGCCGAAGCACCAGGCCAGCATGGCGAAGGTGGCGGCGTAGCCGCGCAGCCAGGCGAAAACGCCCACCTTGCGCGGGCAAAGGCCGCGGTAGCACAGCCCCAGGCCGCAAAACGCGGCGAGGTAGGCCAGCGCCGCAACGGCCACCGCGCCGCCGGCCGCGCAAAAGGCCCAGGCGACGAGCACGGCGAGGGCGAGCAGCGGCGGCGCGGAGAGCAGAAAGACCGCGACGATGGACACCAGCCAGCCCGGCGGGATGCAGAACTTGAGGTACAGCAGCTGGCGCGTGAGCCAGTCGTCCCAGCGGGCCAGCGTCATGCCGGCCATGGGCGTTTCCAGGCAGGCCGCGGCCACGGGCCAGGCGGCCACACCGAAGCGGTGCAGGTGCGGGCCCATGGAAAAATCGTCCACGATGTTGCTGCCCCAAAGCTCCCTGAGGCCGAAACGCTCGAAGGCCTGCCGGGAAATGGCCATGGCCCCGCCCCAGGGCTGGGTGATGGCGCGGATGGGCTGGAGCAGGTGCAGAGCCATGCAGGTGACGGCCATGCCGATGGTGCCCGTGGCCGCGTCGCCCGGCACGATCTTGTGGAAGCCGCTGGTCATGGGCGCGTCGCCCCGGATCACGGGCGCGGCCAGGTTGGTCAGGAAATGCCGGTCGGCCACGTGGCTCGAGTCGCAGTAGACGAACACCTCGGCGGTGGATGCGGCGCGCATCCCGGCCAGGATGTTGTGGTTTTTCTGGCCGCAACGCGCGGCCGGGCCGGCCGTGACGCGGAGCACGCGGGGATCGTCGCCGGCCACGCCCCGCACGAGGGCCGCGGCCGGGTCGTCTTCCGTTGCCGTGACGAAGACCGCCACGAAATCGGGGTAGTCCTGGTCGAGCAGCGAGGCCACGGCCTCGCGCATGCCCGGATGGTCGCCCGTGACGGGCACGATGACCCCGAGACGGGGGCGGGCTTCGGGCATGGGCTCGGGGCCCGCGCCGCCGCGCACATGGCGACGGCCAAGCAGATAGAGCGCCGTCAGGACCGCAAGTTGCGCGGCCATGACCGCAAACGCGAACAAAAGCACGAATCCTCCTGGGAAAAATCAGCCCGGACGGCGCGACACGGACACGGCTGAGCCGTCGGCCGGCGTCTTCCTGTCGTCCTGAAGGGGCACCTTGGTCGCCTGCACGTCGAGGCGGCTGCCGCCCTTGGTGGTCAGCACGCCGCTTATCGCCCCGTCCTTGGCGTTGCCCTCGAACACATGGCCGCTGCCGTGCACCATGTAGACGTGGCCGTCAAAGACCGCGCCGACGAGATGGTAGACATTGGTTTCACCGGTCATGGCCACGACCACGACTTCGGCCTTGACGTTGTGGCCTTCCTGCTCCACCCGCGCCTGGACGTTGGAGCCGTACAGCGACCCGCGCCAAAGTCCCGACAGGTCGGGCTCGCCGGCAATGGCGGCCATGGCCGGAACGGCGAGCAGCAGAAAGGCCAAGAGAACCGGTTGCACGAAAAGCGTCATGGCATGCTCCCTGCGCGGGCGGCGTCCCGGGGTTCTCCCGGCCGCTTCATCGCCCGGCCGCATCGGACAACACCTTTTCGAACACGTCTTCGTGACGGCGCACCATCCGTTCCATGGAAAAATGCGTCAGCACGCGCTCCCGGGCGGCTTCGCCGCAGGCGCGGCGCAAGGCCGCGTCCGCCAGGAGCTTTGCAATATTCTCGCCCAGGGCCTGGGCGTTGCCCGGCGGGCAGAGCAGGCCCGTGCGGNNNNCCCACGGCCGTGGCCGCCACGGGAATGCCCATGCTCATGGCCTCGAGCAGCACGTTGGGCAGGCCCTCGCGCACCGAAGACAGCGCCACCACCGACGCCTGCTGGAAAAAGGGCCTGGGGTCGGGCGCGGCCGGATAGGTGCGGATGAGCCCGCGCACGGGGCTCCTGGCCGCCAGGGTGCGCACGCGCGTGCGCAGCGGCCCGTCGCCGACCAGCCACAACTCGGCGCGGGGCCGCTTGGCCACGGTGTAGGCAAAGGCCTGGATGAGCGTCTCGTGGTCCTTGTCCTCGCAAAACCGCGCCGGGCAAAGGACCACTTCGCGCACCGGGCGCAGCGCCTCGGGCGGCGGCGCGAAATGGGCCGTGTCCACGCCGTTGGCGATGCAGGTCACGGCGGATTCGGGCCGGCCCATGCGCACGAGCGCCTCCCCAAGCGGCGCGGCGTTGACGATGTGGTGCGCGGCCAGGCCCTTGAGGAGCCGTTCGTGCTGGCGCCCGATCGCCCCGCCGCCGCGGCAGGTGCCGACGATGGCCGTAACGCCGCGCAGGCGGCCGAACACCCGGCCCCAGATGTTGGGCACGGCGGTCAACGGCACGAGCAGGTCGGGCCGGTCGGAGGCGAGCTTTTTCCACAGCGCCGCAAGCGAAAGCGCGCCGACCCTGGGGTAGGGCGAAAGCCACGCCAGGGGAATGCCGGCCGCTTCGGCGTGGGGCGCGAAGTCCCGCACGTCGGCGAGCATCCAGAATTCCGGGGCGAAGCGGGCGCGGTCCAGGCGTGCGCCGAGTTCCAGGGCCTGGCGCTGGGTGCCCCCGAACGCCAGATCCTGGAGCAGCATGACCACGCGGGCCGGTCTGGAAGCCTCGGCCATCAATACCCCATCAGCCCGCAGCAACGGGTGCACGAGGGCATGAGCCCCTCGGTGTGCAGGCTCGCGCGGAAACGGCGGTAGGACTCGCTGTTCCACAGCTCGGTGATGGTCTTGTCGCGCACGTTGCCGACGATGTAGTCATGGTAGTCGCGGCAGGGCGACATGTCGCCGTTGGAATCGAGCTCCACGGCCTGGTAGATGGAGATGCACTGGTTGTAGCCGAACGTGGCGTCGTGGTTGGTGTAGTATTCCTGCAAATCGGACAGGCCGGTGATGTTGGGGATGACGTTGACGGCCGGCTTGCCGAAGCCCTTGGCGCGGCGCTGCACTTCGCGCAGCTGCTTGTCGAGGGTTTCGTGGTCCTTGATGGTCCAGTCGCCGACCCAGCCCCAATGCAGCTTGGGCTTGAAGCCGAAGCGGCGCGCGAAGTCCTCGTCGTGGGCCTTGGCGCTTTTTTCGTCGATCCACCAGGAAAGGTAGTAGACGAAGATGTCCACCCGGTCCTTGTAGGCTTCGTAGATGTCCACGAGGTGGTTGACGTTGGCGCTCGAAATGGTGGTGAGCGAGGCGACCAGGGGGAGCTTCGTCTTGCGGGCCCGTTTGGCTTCCTGGATGGCGGCCAGGGCTTCCTGGATCACCTTGTGGTTGTCGCCCGCGCCGCTGGCCGAGGGCCGGGCGGCGTTTTGCACCTCGGCCGAGTGGCCGTCGATGGAAATCTGGAGCAGGAACAGGGGCGCGGCGGCCAGCCGGTCCGCGGCGGGCACGAGCTTGGTGGCGTTGGTGACGATGGACGTCGGCATCTTGAGTTCCGTCGCGCGTTCGACGATCTCCAGCCAGCCGTCGTACATGGTCGGTTCGCCGCCCCAGAGATAGACCGAGGGATGGTGGCCGTTGCGGGCGAGGTCCTCGAGCAGCTCGAGGTAGCGTTCCGGGGAGATTTCCTGGCGCTTCAAGTCCTTGAGGCTCTTGCCGTGCAGGAACCCGTGGTCGCCCCACTGGCCGCAGGTGTGGCAACGCAGGTTGCACATGTCCGTGATGCGGATGGAAAGCTGGCGGATGCTGCGGGCATGCCCGGTTTCGGCCCGGGGGTTCAGGGCCGAAAAGAAGATCTTCTCTTTTTCGATGGCCGCCAGCCGGCCGGCCATCCAGGGATAGCGGCCCACTTTGACGGCTTGTTTCATAATCGTATCAAGCGCGACGCTGCTGCGTTTGCTCATGAAGCCTCCGATGCCGTGACGGCGAACCCCGCCATACGCCGAAAAGGCCCCTGGTTCAAGCCTAGCCGGGCGGGCGGCGCCGCCTGTCCATGCCGGCCCTTG
>DQED01000439.1:1457-3955 GCA_003525525.1 Desulfovibrio sp. | reverse complement strand
GGCGCGCCTGGGCGCGGACGCCGACATCCCGCACCGCATCAAGTACCGGCACTTCAGCCGGGCCTAGGGCGTTTCGCTCCGCTTCGGGGGCGCGACACGCGCCGCCGTCCCGATCCGCCAGCCGCCCGTGCTTTCCGTACGGGCGGCTTTTTTCATGTCCTCGCTCCCGCTTTTCCCGCTGCGCCGCCGACAAAGAAAATGCACGCAAGGACTGGTTGCCGCCCGCGCCTTGGGCTATAGCGGCCTTACTCCCCGCAATGCGGCCGGCCCGCCCGGGCCGTTCGCAAAGACGTATGGGGGGCCTCCCTGCACGGGGGGAAAAGGAGAAAGACATGGAATTTCGGCAACTGGGACGTTCGGGGCTGCATGTTCCGGTCTTGAGCTTCGGCACGGGCACCTTTGGCGGGTCCAACGAATTCTTCAAACGCTGGGGCCAGACGGATGCGGAAGAGGCCGCGCGCCTCGTCTCCGTCTGCCTGGAGGCGGGCATCAATTTCTTCGACACGGCGGACATCTATTCCGAGGGACAATCGGAACTCATCCTCGGCAAGGCCCTGGCCGGACGCCGGGACAAGGCGCTCATCGCCACCAAGGCCACCTTCCCGATGGGGCCGGGGCCCAATGACCGGGGCTCCTCGCGCCGCCACCTGACGCTCGCCTGCGAAGCGAGCCTCAAGCGCCTGGGCACGGACTGCATCGACGTCTATTTCATGCACGGCTTCGACGCATTGACCCCCGTGGAAGAAACCCTGCGCGCCCTCGACGACTTCATCAGCGCCGGGAAGATCCGCTACATCGGCTGCTCCAACTTCTCGGGCTGGCACGTGATGAAGTCCCTGGCCGTGTCCGAAAAGTACGGTCTGGGCCGTTACGTCGTCTACCAGGGCAATTATTCGCTGCTTTCGCGCGACTACGAATGGGAGCTGATGCCGCTGGCCCTGGACCAGGGGTTGGGCCTTATGGTCTGGAGCCCGCTCGGCTGGGGCAGGCTCACGGGCAAGATCCGCCGCGACGCGCCCGTCGGCGAGGGCCGCATCAAGTCCGGCGGCGCCGTGGGCGGCCCCCCGGTCGATGACGCGCACCTGTTCGCCATCGTCGACGTGCTGGAGGAAATCGCGCAGGAGACGGGCAAGCGTATCCCGCAAGTGGCGCTCAACTGGCTCCTTGGCCGGCCGACGGTGGCCAACCTCGTCATCGGCGCGCGAAACGAAGAGCAGTTGCGGCAAAACCTCGGCGCGACTGGCTGGGAACTGTCGCCCGAGCAGCGCGCCCGCCTCGATGCCGCAAGCCGTCGCACGCCGCCCTATCCCTACTGGCACCAGATGGGCTCCGACGACATCAATCCCAAGCCCGTGGCCTGGTAACGCCACATTCCCGGCGGGACTGCCTTTACGTTGCCATTGTGCAACCGCCTGCAAGGCCAGGGGACCGCATGCGTACCGGCATTGCTTTCACCGCAATCACGCAGCGGCTTCACGGAAGCGACCTTGACAAATAGTCGGTATCTTTCTATGCACTTGTAACGGAAAGTAGTCCCGCTTGCCCCATCAGTATGAAGATTTAACGACAACATGCTTTTTTCAGCATCCACACAACGTTCGTTATTTCACGGACAACCCGTTGCATGCTGCGCAGCATCTCTTGACAACTGTGCGCAAGGCTTGTCCGACGCGAGGAACGCCCATGCCCAGCCCGCTTCATGGCAGGACAGTCTCCACCGGCCTGGTTGCGCTTTCCGGCCTTTTGGCCCTTGACTGGGGAATGACGCTCTCCCTGGCCCTGTACCCCGACGCCCTGGCCGACACCCCGTGGCTGCTGCCTGCCCTGGCCGCGGGCTGGACCGTTTTCAGCCTAGCCGCGATCTGGCATTACGCACGGCGCATGCTTCCGCTGGCGCGCCAGGCAGCGGCAGCGAGCCTCGCCCTGGAGTCCCTGGGCGAGGGCAACCTGCTTTCCTCCTCCCCCGGGGCCGACACGGCGGCGATGACGCGCGTGCGGACCTTCCTCGTCAACGACAGGAACGCGGTGGACACCATTGCGGCCTTTTCGCGGGAGTTTATCAGCCTTTCCGAGCAAAGCAACGCCAAGGCCCTTACCGCCAAGGCCGATGCCGACGCCATTGACGGCGACGCCGGATGCCTGGCCGGCGAAATGGACCTCGTGGACAAGGCGGCCGCGGAGGTCGCTGACAACACGTCGGACATCGCCGCCGCGGTGGAGCAGATGCGGCAAGCCAGCACCNNTATCGCCCAGAACATGGAAAGCGCCAGCGCGGCCGCCGAGCGCGCCGCCCAGGCCGCCAGGGACAACGCCGACCGCATCGAAACCCTCGGCTCCCGCGCCGCGGGCGGCGTGACCGGATTGCGCCAGGTCAGCGCCTCCATCGCCGCCGTGCGCGAACAGGCCCTCGTGCTCAAGCAGGACATGGACGCCCTCGGCCGCGACAGCCAGTCCATCGGCGCGATCCTGGGCGTGATCGCCGACATCGCCGACCAGAC
>DQED01000439.1:0-1390 GCA_003525525.1 Desulfovibrio sp. | reverse complement strand
AAAACCATGGCCGCCACCAAGGACGTGGAAGCGTCGATCAAATCCATCCAATCCATGGCCCGCAGCAATCAGGACGCCACGGAGCAGGCCGTGCACTCCATTGAAGAGAGCATGCGCCTGGCCGAAGGGCAAATCGCCGAAACCGAAGCCCTCATGCAGGCCATGCGCGACAGCGGACGCGAGGTCGGGGCCATCACCGGAACCGTCGTGGAACTCAAGGACATGGTGTTCACGAGTTCGAGCGCCGCCGAAGAGCATTCCCAGGCCACGACGGAGATCGCCCAAAACCTGACGGATACCGCCCGCAGCGCAGCGCAGATGCGCGAGCGCGCCGCTGTCGGGCGCGACGCCACGCGCGCCATTTCCGCACGAGCCGCGACCATTGCCGCACACATCGGCGTCATGGCCGGCGGCACCCAGCAGGTCAATTCCGGCTCGCGGGAGCTGCACCGGTTGACGGCGTATCTGTCGCAGCAGATGGAGGTGTTTCGCCTGGGCAAACCGCCCTTCGACGTCGCGGCCATCAAGACGGCGCACCTCGCCTGGCGCGCCCGCCTCGAATCCGCCATCCTGGGCCATGCCCGCCTCGACGTCTCCCAGGTCTCCGACCATCACCAGTGCCAGTTCGGCAAATGGTACGACGGAGAGGGCCAGGGCGCCTTTGGCGACAAGGCGAAATTCAAGGAAATCGGCGTACACCATGAGCGAGTCCACGCCCTGGCCCGCGCCATCGCCGAACTGGCCGACCAAGGCAAAATCGCGGACGCCAAGGAACTCATGCGGCAATTCGAGGACGCCCGGATCAAGCTCTTCGAAGCCCTGAACGACCTCTATCTGGAAATGACCCCGTAGCGCGCCCGACGGCACGGGTCCACCCCTGCGAGCGGCAAGCTCCCCTTCCTTGACTTCCCCCGCGCCTTGTTTCAAACAGGCGGTTTCTCCGGCATCGCACGCCGCGACGCACGCGCGCACAAGCCAAGGACCCGATCCCCATGAGCACCGACTACAAAAAGACCCTGAAGCTGCCCCAGACCTCCTTTCCCATGAAGGCCAATCTCAAGGAAAAGGAACCGGAAACCCTCAAATTCTGGGCCGAAAACGACGTCTACGGCAAGATGCTCGCCGCCCGCGAGAACGCCGTGCGCTACGTGCTCCACGACGGCCCGCCCTACGCCAACGGCCACCTGCACATGGGGCATGCGCTCAACAAGATTTTAAAGGACATCATCGTCAAGTCGCGCCACATGGCGGGCCGGCAAGCCCCCTACGTCCCTGGCTGGGACTGCCACGGGCTCCCCATCGAGCACAAGGTGTCCCAGGAGCTCAAGGCCAAGGGCAAGGAGAACCTGCCCGCCGTCACCGTGCGCCGCCTGTGCCGGGACTACGCCAC
>DQED01000075.1 GCA_003525525.1 Desulfovibrio sp. | reverse complement strand
TCGGCGATGTCGGAAATGACGTTCAGGATCTGTCCGATGCCTTCGGCCTGACGCCCCAGGGTCGTCATGTCCGTCTTGAGCGCAAGGGCTTGCGCCTGGGCGTCGCCGATGCCCGCGATGGCCTGGGTGACGACCTTCGCGCCGTCGTCGGCCTCGCGCCGCGTCTTGTCCGCCGCGTCCGAGGCCGAGGAGGCGTTCTTGGCGATCTCGAGCACGGTGGACGTCATCTCCTCCATGGCCGTGGCGGTCTCGCCGACCCGGGCGGTCTGTTCCTCGGCCCCGCGCGTGGACTGCTCGATCTGTGCGGAAAGCTCCTCCGAGGCCGCGCCCATGACGCCGACCACGTGCTCGAGCTTGCCGGCGGCCCGGAGCATGCCCTGGGCCATGGCCTGCTCGGCCGCGGCCTTGGCCTCCTCGGCTTCCCGGGTGGCCTGCACCGCGCGGCTCGACTCCTCGCCCGCCAGGCGCGTCTTGTCGTCGGCCTCGGCGATCTTGGCCTTGAGGCTCGTCACCATGATGCGCAGGCTGTCGGCCAGCTTGCCGATCTCGTTTTTCAGATGCAGGGCCAGCGCGCTGTCCAGTTTCCCGGCCGCGACCTCCGAGGCGTAGGACTCCAGGCGCTTGAGCGGCCGTACGGCGATGCGCTCCAGGGAAACGAGCGTCACCAGCACCAGGGCCGCCACGGCGATGCACCCGGCGATGCCCATGGAATTGCGCAGCGACCTGGCAGGGGCCTCTATCTCACTGATATCCATTGCAAAGGCCATAATCCAGTTCCAACCCGGCACCCGCGTCCAGACCACGCGCTGTTCCCGGCCGTCATGCATGAGGTTCCCGCTGCCCGAGGGCGCGCCGAGCATGGCGGCGATGCCCGGTTGGGAGGCGATGTCCGTCAGCAGCAACTCGCGGTTGCGGTCGGCCACCACCACGCCCTTGGGCGTCAGGATGAACGGCGCGCCCGTTTTCCCGATGCGTATGGCGTCGATGTAGTCCTCGATCAGCCCGTCGAGCACGTACGACATGCCCACGCCGCCGACCACCTTGCCGGCCTCGTCGAGGACCGGGGCGGTCACGCTGACAATGAGCTTGCCCGTGGCGAAGCTTTTGATCGGGGTGCTGCTCATGCCCGGTTTTCCGGACAGGGCCGCCTGGATGTACTCGCGGTCCGCCAGGGGGTTGAGCTTGGCCGGTTTGCCCTGGGCCATGCTCAACACCTGCGTCCCTTCCTTGTTGAAGACGTACATCGTGTTGATGTCTTCGTTGCTGCGCGACATGCCGGCGACGATCTTGGCGAGCTCATCCTGGCCCTTGCCGGCAACAAGGAACTCTTGCGTCGCGGGCATGAGGGAAATGCCCTTGACCAGCTCCATCTGCTGTTCGCCGAAGGAGGCGGCGGTCTTGGCAACCGTGGAAGCGATCGTCGTCATCTCATGTATGGCTGCGGTGAGGTTCGCGTCATAGCTCATCTTCGCCACGATAGAGATCAATGCGAATTGTATCAGTAAAACGACTACTCCGACAAGGATGATCATGGTCGTCCGCATGCTCCGCATCCGAGCCTCCAACCTGCTAAAATTTCGAACAATAATGTGTGGACGGGGAGAAATAGTAACCTCACATCCTCCATACTGTCCATTCTTATCATCCTTTGCCGCCCGTTCCTCCTTGACCTTTTCCAACAGACAGCGTCTAGGGTAATCAATTCCCTATACCCCGTCCTCGCGGGCCGCCCCACTCCCTCGGGCGGACGTCAGGATGCGCCGCCGGACACGGCCCGAAAAAAAGTCGCTTCTTGACTTAGGTCAAACCGTTCTGGCCACGGCCCGCGTAGACCCCGAAACAACGGAAACGAAAGCCCGGTCATCAACCTGCAAGGAGGACGCGAATATGTTTTGCTACCAGTGCGAACAGACGGCCAAGGGAACCGGTTGCGACAAACTCGGCGTGTGCGGCAAGAAACCCGAGGTCTCGGACCTCCAGGATCTGCTCGTCTACGCCCTGACGGGCCTGGGGCAGGCCGCCGTGGCCGCCAAGGCCGCGGGCAAGGACGTGCCGCTCGAGACGGGACGGTTCTTCTCCAAGGCGCTTTTCACCACGCTCACCAACGTCAACTTCGACCCGGCCGACTTCAAGCCCTGGATCGAGGAGGCCGTGGCCAAGCGTGACGCCCTGGCCGCCGGCCTCGCCGCCAAGCTGCCCGAAGGTCCGGCCACCTTCCGCCCGGCCGCGGACCTCGCCGGCCTGATCGCCCAGGGCGGGCAGCACGGCCTCAAGGACATCCCCGAAGCCGACCCCGACATCCTCTCCCTCAAGCACACGCTGCTCTTCGGCCTCAAGGGCGTGGCCGCCTACGCCGACCATGCCGCCATCCTCGGCCAGGAAGACCCGGCCGTGTACGACTTCCTGTACGAAGGCCTGGCCGCCACCTTCTCCACGGACAAGGACCTCGGCGCATGGGTCGGGCTCGTGCTCAAGTGCGGCGAAGTGAACCTGCGGACCATGGAACTGCTCGACGCGGCCAACACCGGGGCCTACGGCCATCCGGTGCCGACCGAGGTGCCGCTCGGGCACAAGGCCGGCAAGGCCATCCTGGTCTCGGGCCACGACCTCAAGGACCTGAAGGTCCTGCTCGAGCAGACCGCCGGCAAGGGCATCAACATCTACACCCACGGCGAGATGCTGCCCGCCCACGGCTATCCCGAACTCAAAAAGCACCCGCACTTCCACGGCCACTACGGCACGGCCTGGCAGAACCAGCACAAGGAATTCGCGGCCTTCCCCGGCGCGATCCTCATGACCACCAACTGCATCCAGAAGCCGGCGGACAGCTACCTCGGCAACATCTTCACCACCGGTCTTGTCGGCTGGCCCGGCGCGGTCCACGTGAAAAACGGCGACTTCGCCCCGGTGATCGAAAAGGCGCTGGCCATGCCCGGCTTCGCCGCCGACGAGGACAAGGGCACGGTCATGACCGGTTTCGCCCGCAATGCGGTGCTCGGCGTCGCCGGAGCGGTCATCGACGCGGTCAAGGCCGGCAAGATCCGCCACTTCTTCCTGGTGGCCGGCTGCGACGGGGCCAAGCCCGGCCGCAACTACTACACCGAGTTCGTGGAAAAGGCCCCGGCCGACACCGTGGTCCTGACGCTGGCCTGCGGCAAGTTCCGCTTCTTCGACAAGAAGCTCGGCGACATCGGCGGCATCCCGCGTCTGCTCGACATGGGCCAGTGCAACGACGCCTATTCGGCCATCCAGGTGGCCGTGGCCCTGGCCAAGGCCTTCGACTGCGGCGTCAACGACCTGCCGCTGTCCCTCGTCCTTTCGTGGTACGAGCAAAAGGCCGTGGCCATCCTGCTCACGCTTTTGCACCTCGGCATCAAGAACATGCGCCTGGGACCCACCCTCCCGGCGTTCCTGACCCCCAACGTCCTCAACTTCCTGGTGGAAAACTACGACATCAAGCCCATCAGCACGCCCGAGGAAGACCTGAAGGCGATTCTCGGCTAGCGCGCCGCTTCGCCTCACTGCCGGCGGCCCGGCCCATGCCGGGCCGCCAACCAAGGAATTTCGTCATGAAACGCAAGATCATCGAAATCGACGAGTCGCTGTGCGACGGCTGCGGCCAGTGCGTCACCGGCTGCGCCGAAGGGGCGCTCGAAATCATCGACGGCAAGGCCAGGGTCGTGGCCGACCACTTCTGCGACGGCCTCGGAGCCTGCATCGGCCACTGCCCGACCGGAGCGCTGCAAATCATAGAGCGCGAGGCACCGGAATTCGACGAAAAGGCCGTGGAAGCGCATCTGGCCGCGATGGGCAAGACGTCCCACGCCGCCGCGCCCGGCGGCTGCCCCTCGACCCAGGCCATGACGCTTTCGCCCTGCCAGCAGGCCAATGTTCCCACGGCCCAGGCCGCGTCCGCCGCCTCGGCGCTTTCCCACTGGCCCGTCAAGCTGCGCCTGGTGCCGCCCACGGCCCCGTTTCTCAAAGGCGCGCGCCTTTTGCTCACGTCCGATTGCGTGCCGCCGGCCTTTCCGGCCTTCCACAGCGCCTTCCTGCCCGGCCGCGTGGCGCTGCTCGGCTGCCCCAAGTTCGACGACGTCGCGAGCTATGTGGAAAAACTGACGGAGATCGTCCGGCAAAACGACATCGCGGACATCACCGTGCTCCAGATGGAAGTGCCCTGCTGCGCCGGCATGGCGCGCATCGCCGCGGCGGCGGTCGCCGCTTCGGGCAGGGCCATGCCCGTCACGCGCGTGGTGGTCGGACGCGGCGGCGAGATCGTGTCCATGGGACCGGCCGAAGCGCCGCCCGCGCCACGCCTGCACGCCCTGTAACTGTCCTGCAACAGGAGGTCGCCGCCATGAAGATCGTCAACGTCCTCGCCGAAGGTCCCTTCAAGGACAAGGGACACGGCACCCTGTGGGTCCATGATTCACCCTACTTCCGCATCGTCAATTTCAACTTCCGCGCCGGCCAGAGCCTGCCCGTGCACTCCCACGACGTGGACGGGGAACTCTCCATCGTGGTGCTGGAAGGCCAGGGGGAATTCCTGGGCGCGGACGACGCGACGCTTCCGGCCAAGGCCGGCGACGTGCTCACCTGCCCCATCGCCACGCCCCACGGCATCCGCGCCATCACCGACATGCGCGTCCTCGTCACCATCGCCCCGCCCCCCTAATGGGAGAGGGAGGGGAGAAGGGAGAAGGGAGTAGGGAGAGGGAAGAGGGAAGAGGGAAGACGNNGCCTCCGGCGGCCAGGAGGGGATGATCCCCTCCTGGACCTCCTCGCTAAAGGGCACAGGCGAGCTTGCGACTGCGCAGCCGGCGCGTCCTTGCGAAGCGTCTGCCGGCCGGGGCGTCAGGCAAAAGCCCGGAGCCAGAATGCGAAAGACGTGACCTTGCCTTTGGGGGACAGGCGTTGCGGACACGGGTTTCGCCCGCCAGCGGAAAAAAAGTGCGCCCGCCCCGAAAATCCTTTCCCTGCCCGTATGATTTCAGGATGTTGCAAAGATTGGGCCGCTTGCCATGCACTTGAATATGTGAAAAAAAGCGCGAAAGGATTCGATGCCGGGACGCGGCGCGGCAAGGCGTCCCTGCGCGCGTACCGCCAACCGCGCGACGCAGGGACGGGACGCCACAGCATACTGGCGGACGCGAACCCGCCGGCCTCCGAACGGACCCCAAGCCTTCAAGGACTTTGGCGCACCAGCTTTGCCGCGCCCCGTCCCGGCATCGAATCCGCCCTTCCCGTCCCCCCCCACTCGCGGCCGCATTCCCGGCCGTACCCTTTACAAGATCGATTCCGGGCAGTCGCATCCCGCATGACGAGCCCTGAAAAAACCCCTCCCTGATTCTCTGCCCGGTCATCGCCCGTCTGCGGTCCCGCACGCTTGCGTCATTGCCTCGGGAAAAAGGCCCTCTCCAACATACGCACGAAATGACGGAACGTTGCGCATTGCGTCCATGCCTGCACAAGGGGATTCCCCCCTTTCGGAAACGCCAGAAGGGGCCGCCGGAAGCGTTCTTTCGGAAGCGTTATCCCATGACCGCAGGCGCGCCCGTTGGGGTAAATCCGGGAAAAACGTCGGTCAGCCGCTTCTCGGGCAGGCCCAGGTGGCGCACGGCGATCTGCGCGACGACCTCGCGCCAGTCCGTGGCCACGGCCACGTCGCGCCCGCCCGCCAGGCGATGCGCGGCCAGCCCCGGCCACTCCCCGAGCACCTGCCCCCCGGCCACGGGACCGCCGAGGACGAGCATCACGCCGCCCTGGCCGTTGTCCGTGCCGCCGAAGCGGTTCTCCCGCGCGCCGCGCCCGAATTCGCCGAGGGCGATGATGACCGTCTCGTCGAACGCCTTGCCGAGCCCCGCGGCCAGATGGGAGAGCCCCTGCGCCGTCTCGTGCAGCCTGTCGGCGAGGTAGCCCTTGGCCCCGCCCTGGCCGGAGTGGGTGTCGAAGCCGCCCACGGCGAGAAAAGCCAGGGCGGCGTCGCGCCGCTTGGCCAGGTCGCGGCCGAAACGCTCGGCGAATTCCGGGAAGGCCGGGGCGGGAATGGCCCCGGCGCTGGCCTTGACCGATTCCGCGAGCACCTTGGCCAACGCGTCCTGCCGGTCCTCGCGGCCCTTGGCGAAGGTCTTGGCGAGCGCTTCCTTGCCGGCGTAAAGCCGGGATACGGCTTCGTAAAGGGCCTGATCCTCCACGGGCAGGCCCGGCAGGGACGGGCCGCGCCCGGGCGCGATCATGTTGTAGTGCGGCGCGCCGGAATAGATTTCCGACTGGCTCGCCACGAGCATCTGCGACGTGCCGCCGCCAAGGGCCAGGGCCAGGCGGCCGAGCCAGCCCTTGTCCCCCTTGCCCCCTTTTCCCGGAGGCGCGCCCCGGGCGAAATTGGCCTGCGCCGGTCCGTGCTGCGCGGCCACGCCGGCCATGCCGCAGGCCGGGAGCACCGCCAGCTTCTTTTGGGCATAAAAGGGAGCCAGGGCGGCCAGGGCCGGATGGAGCAGAAATCCCCGGCCCAGGTCGGTCCCGCCGCAGTCCGGGGCCAGGGCCGTGGTCGGGCGCAGGGCGCGGTAGAGCGGATCGCCCGTCGGCGCGGCCACGGACAGGCCGTCCGGTCCGCCTTGTAGAAAAACCACGACGAGTTGCCGCCCCTCACGCCAGGAAGGCTTGTCCTTGGCCTTGTCCTTCTCCCTGGCCGCGGCCTTGTCCCCGCTCCCGCCCTTTTTCGCGCGCGCGGCAAGCACCGCCCCCGGGTCCGTCAGCCCGGCAAGGCCCAGCGCGGCCAGAAAACCCAGCACCTCGCGTCGTCGCACCGCCCCTCTCCCTTTCCGTGTCCCGCCCGCAGCGTGAAAAGCACTCCCACCACCACGCATGGGGTGGTCCAGGAGGGGCCCCCGGCCCCTCCTGGCCGCCGGAGGCGTCTCCCCTCATAATCAATAGCGCATCGCTTCCGGTGCGGCCAAAATAACGGCCGCGCCGACCGCGCCGCCGGCTTTTTCCGCGACGCCGCGCGTGTGCGCGTCCACCTCCGGGCCGATGGTCGCGGCCAGGGCCTGGGCGGAAGGCTTGTCCGGCTTCACGCCCGGAATGCGCCCGGCGGCCAGATCGCCGGCAAAGGTCACGCGGCGCACGACCGCATCGGGCCGCATCCACGCGCCCGAGGCCGCGGCATAGCCTTCCGGGCTGTCGGCGGCGTAAAACGGCTGGCCAAGGCCTGCCAGGACGCCGGCCAGGGCCGTGGTGTCGCCCGGGCCCACGCCGGTCGCGCGCACGGCCGAAACCACCTGGCGCAGCGGCGGCTTGAACCGGTTGCCCATGTATTTGGGATCGAAAAATTCCGGGCTTTGAAAAAGCGCCCGCAGCGTCTCGCGGATGTCGCCGCCGGACTTCGTGAACGTCTCGGCCATGCGGGCGACCAGGGGCGCGGGCGGATCGTCGGCGAGAAAATACACGGCGAGCTTGCGCGCGATGTTTTTGGCCGTGGCCGGATGCGCGGCCAGGATGTCCAGGGCGGCCGCGCCCTCGCCGAGGCCGGAGCCCTTGATGGAATGGCCGAGCAGCGTCTTGTCCGACGGGTCGTGCAGGTCCACGTCGAAATAAAATCCCCCGGAATCGGCCGCGCCCCGCGACGCGCCCACGCGCCAGCCGGTGAGGATGCGGGCCAGGGCCAGGGTGTCGGCGGGTTTTTGCGGCCCGGACGGTCCCAGAGTCTGGTGGGCAAGGAGGATGGCGGCGTAGGTCGGGTCGATGGCTTCCTTGACCGGCCCCGCGCCCTGGCGGTGGACCACGTTCTTCCAGTTGCCCCGGGCGATGAGCATGGCCGGATGGCGGGCCGTGGCCGCGAGCAGGTCCGTGAACCGGCCCAGGGCATGGGGACGGATGGCCTCGCGCTCGAAGGAGCCTTCCCAGAGAAGGGCCAGCCCCTTTTGCGCGCCGAGGCTGAAATGCTCGCACCAGAAGGCCACCATGAGTTCGTAGAGCTGCCTGGGCGACCAGATGGCGCGCAGGAGCCGTGCCCGGGCCGCCTCCAGGGCCGCGACCTCGGCCCGATCGAAGACCTGGCGCATGGCGTTGGGCCCGGGCTTGGCGTCTTTGGCGTCGGCGGCCACGGCCGGGCCGTATTCGCGGAAAAGCCGCACCGTATCCATGGATTCGGTGGGCAACGCGGCGAGCTTTTCGGCCAGGACCGGCGGATCGACGAGGTTGTCCGGAGCGAGCTGGGCCGCGATGAAGGCGTCCGCACCCATGGCCGCGACCCGCTCGAGGCCGCCGGGGGTCGGACCGTAGGTCAGGCGGGAGACCACGTGCACGATCCTGGGATCGATGCGCCCCGGCTCCTCGGCCGCGCGCGCGGATACGGCCGCCAGCACGAGGCAGGCCAGCGCCAGCACTCCGGCGAGGCCTCCGACGCGGCGGATGCGGCAGTTTCCTGCGGGCGGCATGATGGGCATACCGAAATTGTGCGCGCGGCGCGGCCGAATGTCAATTGCGTCAACACCACCGGAAAGCAGTGCCTTTCCGCGCAACATCGGCTACGCTTGTGCGCAAAGGGAGGTGACTATGGCAGCGTATGTGAACCAGACCGTGATCAAGTACGGCGTGGGATTCGGTTCGGCCCTGGCCATGTCCGTGTCTTTCGCGCTCAACAAATCCATTTTCTGGGCCATCATCCACGGCATCCTGGGCTGGATTTACGTGGTGTACGCCTGGCTGTTCAAGTCCTACTAGGTCTCCAGGACGCGAAATCGCCCGTGTGGAGCACGCCCTCCCACGGGCGGCGGGCGAAATAGATCCAGGCGTCGGCCGGGCTGCCGTCGCCTGTCATGACCAGCGGCGCCAGGGCGCGACGGTAGACGCGGGGATGCTCTTCCAGGGCGTCGATGGCGCGAAGCCGCGCCGCGTCCACGCGGTAGACCTCGCCGGTCACGCGGTGAAGCGGCTCGTCCAAGGCCAGGTAGGGGATGCCGCCGGCGACGTACATGGCGTAGGCGAGCGCGGTCTCGGCCCGGCCCAGGAAAAAGCAGTCGGCCATGTAATGGTGGTTGTGAAAGCCCTGCCGCAGCGTCCCGTACGCGAAAATGTCCCAGTACGCTTCCACCGCGTGCGCGTGCCCCTTCCCCTTTCCGGGGTCGCAATCCCCCGTCGGGGAGGTCCGGGAGGGGATCATCCCCTCCTGGCCGCCGGAGGCCTCTTCCTCTTCTGCTTCCCTATTCGTCCTTCAGGGAGCGCGTCATGAGGTCGCGCACGGCCTGGGCGGGGTCCTTGTCCTTGTAGAGGACGGCGTAGACCTGTTCGGTGATGGGCATTTCGACGCCGAGCTTTTCGCGCAGGGCGTAGGCGGCTTCCGTGGTCTTGACGCCTTCGGCCACCATCTTCATCTCGGCCAGGATGTCGAGGAGTTTCTGGCCGCTGGCCAGGCGCAGGCCAACCTGGCGGTTGCGCGAGAGGTCGCCGGTGCAGGTGAGCACGAGGTCGCCCATGCCGGACAGGCCCATGAAAGTCTGGCGCTCGCCGCCCATGGCCTTGCCCAGGCGACTCATCTCGTGCAGGCCGCGGGTGATGAGCGCCGCGCGGGCGTTGCCGCCGAAGCCCAGGCCGTCGGACACGCCGGCGGCGATGGCGACGATGTTCTTGATCGCGCCGCCGAGCTCCACGCCGCGCACGTCCGTGGAGGTGTAGGCGCGGAAATACGGGGACGAAAGGGCTTCCTGCACTTCCTTGCCGGCTTTTTTGTCCTTGCAGGCGAGCGTCACGGCCGTGGGCATCTCGCGGATGACCTCGTAGGCGAAGGTCGGCCCGGAGAGCATGGCGAAACGGGGCTTCACGCCGGCAAGCGCGTCCTCGCAGACCTGGGACATGGTCATGAGGCTGTCGAGCTCGATGCCCTTGCTCGCGCAGATGATCACCGGATTTTTCGGCAGGTGCTTGATGAAGCGCTGGTAGGCGCTGCGGATGAACTGGCTCGGCACGGTGAAGAGGAAGTGGCGCGCGCCGTCGGACACGGCCGCCGCGTCGGTGCTGACCTCCAGGCCGTCGGCCAGCTTGCGGCCGGGAAGGTACCAGGAATTCTCGCGCGTCGTGCGGATCTCGTTCATGACCGCCTGTTCGCGCACCCAAAGCCGCGCCTCATGGCCGTTTTTCGCCAGCAGGTCGGCCAGGGTGGTGCCCCAGCTGCCGCCGCCGATCACCGCGATCTTCATCCGATTCGCCTCCGCGCCCGCCCCGCCTGCACTGGTTTTTACGGCCGGTTCGGCCGCGTCGTGCGGAGTCGCGCCGCTGTTGCCTCTAGCATACAAAGCCGATAGAGACAAAGGCTTTGACGACCTCGCAAACGGGAGACGCCATGGGCGCACAACACGCCGCCACGCCGCTTTCGGACATCGATCGGGAAATCCTCAAACGGGTGCAGGGCTCGCTGCCGGACTCGGCCGCGCCCTACGCCGACATCGCCGCAGCCGTGGGCACGGACGAGGCCCATGTGCTGGACCTCCTCTCGCGCATGGCCGCAACCGGCGAAATCCGCCGCTTCGGCGCGACGCTCAAGCACCAGAAGGCCGGTTTCGGGGCCAACGTCATGGTCGCCTGGTACGTGCCGGAAGAGGACGTGGACCGCATCGGCGCGATCATGGCAAAGCGCCCGGAGATCAGCCACTGCTACCACCGCGTCAACTGCCTGGACTGGCCCTACAACCTCTACACCATGATCCACGGCCGCACCCAGGACGCCTGCCGGGCCGTGGTGGAGGCGCTTTGCGCGGCCACGGGCCTCGACGACTACGCCATGCTTTTCAGCCTCAAGGAACTGAAAAAAGTCAGCATGCGCTACTTCTAGGCCCTGTTCACAATGGCCGAATTAGTGCAGTCAGATGAAGGCAAAGAGGAGAGGCGGCATCGCCGTAATCGCCGCACGAATTTCTCCTGGTGCGTCGCCAGTCGCCGAACTATCTGATACGATTAAACTATATTATTTTTTCTCGACAAGATTAGTTTCCGCTGCAATCATGAATAAAATTTCTATTACAAATAGAGGAGGAAGGATTTAACAAAACGTATCGTTTCGCCATGAGTAGCTGACAATTTATGACAAATGTGCTGGCGGAGTATCCACAAGGATGATTTTATGAATAAAAATAGCGTTGTAAGAGTGTTCAAGCGTTTATTCCGGAGTGAGGTAGCTCCGGACCTGTCGGCTACAGGAACTCAGGGTACATCTGAAGCGAAAAAAGAGGACAAGCGACCGGCGTCCGGGTTAAACACAAATTCTCACAAAAAAGGTGTCGTCCTGCGCAAGATTTTAGAATTTGGAGACTACATCAAAACTCAAGTTACTCGCATTGACACCGTCAAAAAAATGTTACTATTTGTACACAAGGAAATATTTGTAAGGTTTGAAAAATTACGCGAAATAGGCTTGATTAACGAGAACTCCTATGAATCGTTTAGCTCCATCCCGGAAAAAAGTAAGGCATTGCTTGTTGAAGACTTTTCTTTAGAAAATTCTAAGTTGCGAGATTTGGCAGATGAAAACACCTCATTAAAGGAGCAACTTGCAATATTTGAAAAGCAAATAATAAACAATGAGATGTCGTCTGGAGATGAGCTTTTCTTGAGTGAAGGCAAAGAATCTTTTTTAACTCAGGCTGTTGAATTAAATCGGAAATGTGAGATATATCATGAGAAAATTATAGCCCTGAAAAAGCATATTGATAATCTTGAAAAGAATGAAGCAAAATACAGGCAGCTGATTTCAAAATATACAAAATCAGAACTCTTAAACAGCGAGGTCAATACCGAGACAGATGATTTGTTTGAGCTCGAAGAAAAAATTGGTTATTTACAGGCGAAAATTGAACATCAAGACAACATAATAAATGCAATAGCGGGCGATAGTTCGTCCTGTGGCGATCTAATCACCGCTATCAATGGTCTTGAAATTGAAAAGAAAAAATTTTCCGAAAGAATTGCAGCAAGCGAAAAGGAAACCAAAGACAAGATTCTTAAGCTTTGTGAAAACTCCGATGAATTTTCAAAACTTAAATCAATTATCGAGGAAAACCAAACACTGTATAAAAAACTAGATGAGCTAGAAAGCCAACTGCAGTCTGCTTCTAGTTTATTTATGGATAAAAACCCTGCGGTTAAGATAGAAGAACTACACCAAGAGGCATATAGTTTTAAAGAACTGGGAGACATTAATGGAAAGCTATCTGAAGTCATAGACAGAAAAGAGTGCGGGGAAAATACAATGCCGAATTTACTCGATTTATTGTCCCAAGAGAAGGACAAGCTGGCTTCTTTCATGAAATTAAAAGACAACAAGCTGAAGATTATTAAAGAAGACCCAGAAAAAAGACGATCTATCGAGATGATGTCGGATTTACGAAGAGAAAATACTCGCCACCTTGCAACCATCAAAAGACTTAACACCTCTCTTTCTGTTGTCAACAGCAAATACACTCAACTTGCAATTCAAGTGTTAAAATTTAGACAGATATTTGTAGAGAATAAACAACTTAAAATTGACCTCGAAAGAAGCAATGTTTTACTTTTTGGATACAAAAAGAAAGAAGATGACCTAGTTGCTCTCAAAAAAGATCACTATGCGATGAAAAATAAATATTGCAAACTTAAAAATGATTATGATAATACAATGGCCATCAACAGAAAAATAGTGGAGCAAGTGAAACAGTTGAAGACTGAAAACAGTCTTCTGCTTTCACAATACAAGAAGATCTTTGGGAATGAATGATTTAACCCTTTGAGAACTCCGCAAATAGGCGAGGCACCCTCTATGAAACCCGTCGATCTGCTCTACATGGGACTGGGCGCGGCCTTTCTGGCCAAGGACAAGTTCGAGGCGTTCGTGGACGACCTGGAAAAACGCGGCGAGCTGTCCAAGACCGAGGCGCAGAAGTTCCTGGACGACGCCAAGGCGCGGGCCAAGCAGGAAGAAGAAGCCATGAACGCCCGTATCCGCGAGGAACTGCGCAAGGTGCTCGAAGGCATGGGCCTGGCCACCAAGCAGGACATCGCGGAACTGAAGGCGCTGCTGACGCAAAAGTCGATCTGATGCCGGCCGCCTTGGCCCCGTCGCGGGTCTGGCTGGCCTTCCGGTTCCTGCACACGGTTTTCGTGCTCGTGCGGCGCGGGGAGAGTTTTCTTTTCCTGCGCCCCCTGCCGCCGCGCGAGCTCAAGGTCGCCATCCTGACGCTCGGCGCGAGCTTCATCAAGCTCGCGCAAGTGCTGGCCACGCGCGCGGACTTCTTCACCGACGACTACCTCGCCGAACTGCGAGGCATCCACGACGAAGTGGCCCCCATGTGCGAAGCCGATTTCCGGGAAGCCTTCGCCCGGGCCTTCGGCGACGTCCCGCCGTTTTCTTCCTTCGACCCCGCGCCCATCGCCAGCGCCTCCATCGGCCAGGTGCACGCGGCCACGCTCCCGGACGGGCGCAAGGTCGCGGTCAAGCTGCGCCGGCTGGGCGTTGCCAAACGCGTGCGCGACGACATCTTCCTCGTGCGCGCCATGCTCTCCGTGTTCACGCCCTTTTTCTCCCGGGCGACGAAAAATTCCGTGGAAGCCGTGCTGGCGGAATTTTCCGCCATGATCGTCAAGGAAGTGGACCTGTCGGTGGAGCTTTCCAACCTGCGCAAGTTCACCGACGCCTACGGCGACGGGACGGTGCGCTTTCCCGTGCCGGAGCCGGCGCTTTCCAGCGCCGACGCGCTGGTCATGAGCTTCGAGACCGGGCTTCGCATCGACGACAAGGACGCCCTGGCCGCGGCCGGCATCCCCTTCCGCAAGGTCCTCGACGCCATCATCGCCTTTTACATCGAACAGATGCTCGTGCGCGGCTACTTCCACGCCGACCCGCACCCGGGCAACATCCTGGTGCGCGAGGACGGCGGCATTACGCTCCTTGACTTCGGCATGGTCAAACGCCTGCCGGCGGACACGCGCGTGGCCATGATCGAGGTGGCGAAAACCGCCCACGACCGGGAGTACGAGGGGTTCATCAAGGCCTGCAAACGGCTCGGCATCGTCGCGGCCGGGGCCGACCCTTCCGAAATGATGGAATTCGCCGAACGCATGTTCGACATCTTCGGCGACGCGGGCCTGTCCGCCGCGTCCATGCAGGCGCTGGCCTTCTCGGTGCTGGCCTCCATGAAGGACCTGCCCTTCAAGGTGCCGCAGGACGTGGTCTACGTCATGCGCGCAAGCACGCTCATCGAGGGCCTGGGCACCACGTACATCGAGAATTTCAACGGCGTGAAGGACATCCTGCCGCTCCTGCGCAAAAACCTCACCCGGGCCATGGGCGCGGAGGCCGGGCTCTTCCCCACCGTGCGCCAGGAACTGGCCGGGCTGCCGCTGACGCTGCGGCGCATGAAAACCGTGCTCCTGGAACTCAGCGAAGCGAGCCTCGCGGTCAAGCTCTCGCCGGAAACCATGGAATACGCGGGCGAGCGGCTGCGGCCCTACCTGCGCAAGTTCGCGCTGGGGATTTTGCTCATCGCCGCCGGCTTCCTCGCGGCATTGACCGACGTGCCCCACGCCGTGCCCGTGGCCTGGACCCTCTTTGTCGCCGGAGCCGTACGCGTGTGGCTCGCGCTGCGATGAGGAGGGGAGAGAAGAGAAAGATGCCTCCGGCGGCCAGGAGGGGATGATCCCCTCCTGGACCTCCTCGACGAGGGGGCTAACACCTAGGGGCAGGGCTATTGGAGGTTTGTTGCGGGCTAGCGGGCGATGCCGCGGCGGTCCACGACGCGGATGGTCTTGCCTTCCTGGCCCCGGGCGAGGCTGCCCGGTTCCACGAGCTTGACGCCAAGCCCCACGCCGAGTTCCGACGCGAAACGCCGGCCGAGCTTGTCGAGCAGCGCCTGATGTTCGGCCACGCGGTCGAATAAAAGCTCCTCGGTGGGCTCCACCTCGACCAGGGCCTCGTCCAGCGCGCCCTTGCGCTCGAGCACGATGCGGTAATTGGGCGTAGTGCCTTCCACTTCGAGCAGAATGGATTCGATGCGCGAGGGAAAGACGTTGACGCCGCGGATGATGAGCATGTCGTCGCAGCGCCCGACGATGCGGCCGATGCGGCGCATGGTGCGGCCGCACGCGCAGGGACCGGGGAGGATGCGCGTCACGTCGCCCGTGCGGAAGCGGATCATGGGAAAGGCTTCCTTGGTCAGCGTGGTCACGACCAGCTCGCCCTCCTCGCCGTCGGGCAGCGGCTCGCCCGTGGCCGGGTCCACGATCTCGATGAAAAAATGGTCTTCGCTGACGTGCATGCCGGCCTTTTCCAGGCACTCGCCGGCCACGCCCGGCCCCATGATTTCGCTTAAGCCATAGTTGTCCGTGGCTGTGAGCTTCAGGCGGTCCTCGATGGCCGCGCGCATGGCCTCGGTCCAGGTCTCGGCACCGAACAGGCCGAAACGCAGGGACAGGGAATTGACGTTGACGTCCATGGCCTCGATGGTCTCGGCCAGATGCAGGGCGTAGCTCGGCGTGGCCACGAACACCGTGGTACGGTAGTCCTGCATGATTGCGATCTGCCGACGCGTGCCGCCGCTCGATGCGGGAATGACGGCCGCGCCCACGGCCTCGGCCCCGTAATGAAAGCCGATGCCGCCCGTGAAAAGCCCGTACCCGAGCGCGATCTGCACCACGTCGTCGCGCCCGGCCCCGGCCGCGACCAGCACCCGGCCCACCAGCCGCGACCAGGTCTTCACGTCGTTTCGCGTGTAACCCGCCACGACCGGCTTGCCCGACGTGCCCGACGAGGCGTGCAGCCGCACCACGTCCCGAAGCGGCACCGCGAACAGCCCGTACGGATACGCCTCGCGCAAATCGGCCTTGGTGGTGAACGGCAGCCGGCGCAAATCGGCCACGTCGGCGAACGTCTCGGGGTCGATGTCGTGCTCGGCGAAACGCTTGCGGTAAAGCGGCACGTTCCTGCCCACGCGCAGCAAGGTCTGCTGGAGCCGCTCCAGTTGCAACTGGGCCAGCTCGGCCCGGTCCATGGCCTCGAATTGCGGTTCGAAACATTCGCGCATGGCTATGCCTCTTTCTCCCGGCCCAGATACGCCCGCCGCACGTCGCGGTTGGCGAGCAGTTCCTCGGACGTGCCGGATAACAGCACCCGGCCGGTCTCCAGCACGTAGCCCCGGTCGGCCACGGCCAGGGCGCTCTTGGCGTTCTGCTCCACAAGCAGCACCGTGAGGCCCTTGTCCCGCCGCAGCGCCGCGACATGACGGAAAATCTCCTTGCACACCTGCGGCGCAAGGCCCATGCCCGGCTCGTCCAGGAGCAGGCAGCGTGGCCGGGCCATGAGCGCGCGCCCAAGGGCCAGCATCTGCTGCTCGCCGCCGGAAAGCGCCGCCGCCTGCTGCCCGCGACGCTCGGCCAACACCGGGAACATGGAATAAAGCTCCTCCATGTCCGCCGCGACCCGACGCCGCTCGAAACAGGAATACGCCCCGAGCAGCAGGTTGTCCTCCACGCTCATGGGGCCGAACACCAGCCGCCGCTCCGGCACCTGGGACAGCCCCAGACGCACGATGCGCTCGGGCTTCTCGGCGGCGATGTTCTTCCCGTCGAACTCGATCTCGCCGCCGGAGGCGCGCAACACGCCGGAAATGGCCGAAAGGAGCGTGGTCTTGCCCGCGCCGTTGGCCCCGATCAAGGCCACGATCTCGCCCGGGGCCACGTGCAGCGACACCCTGCGCACGGCGTGCACCCGGCCATAGTGGACATCGACATTGCGCAGCGTCAGCATGGGAAGAGGTGCCTCCGGCGGCCGGGGGGGATAATCCCCCCCGGACCCCCTTG
>DQED01000336.1 GCA_003525525.1 Desulfovibrio sp. | reverse complement strand
CCCGCCGGCATGGCCGCCACCACTTCCGAGGCCAGCGCCGTGGTGTGGCGCAGGGCCCTGCGCTGCGCCCGGTAGCTCTGCGCCCAGAAAAGGGCCAGCACGCCGCCGAGGCCAAGCACCAACAGCACCGCCGCCGTGATGAGCGTATTCTGCAGGTCCGCCCGTCGTGCGGCCTCGATGGGGGCCACGTCGAGGCCGACGAAAATATCGAGGGGCACGCCGCGCAAATCGCGCCGGCCACCTGGCTCGGCGCAATCGTCGGTGCAGAAAAAGGCTTTGCCGCGCTGCTGCCCATGGGGAAACACCATGCCCATGCCGTGGGGGCCGCGACCGCCGGGCGAAGGCACGAAACGGCGGTAGACCAGGAAGGATTGCCGCTTTTCGTCCTCTTCCCGGGCCAGCCGCCATTTTTCCGAGGTCCCGGGAGCGAGTTGCGCCATGACTTTGGGCGGGAAAAGCTCCTGTCCGATGCGGGAGGCGTCGTTGTGGGCCACGATCCTGCCGTCGGCGTCGGTCACGGCGATGTAGAAGATGCCCGGCTGGTCGGCCATTTCCTCGAGCAGATGCTGCAGGCGCACCTCCGCGCCGAAGCCGCCGCGCATGCCGGTGCGCGCGCCGGCCTCGAGGGACTTGATCAACGCCGCGCCTTTTTCCAGCAAAAGCTGGGTCATGTACTGCTTTTCCCGGCCCAGGTCGATGACGGCCATGGCCACCACAACCGCCGCCAGGATGGCGGCCGCGCCGATGACCACGAGCGGCGACGACGCCCCGCCGAAGGGATTTTTTTTGCGAAAGGCCCACATGTCGTTGTCCGTTGGAAGGCGCGGTCCTGTATCTTTTGCATACAGACCGTCTTATTTTCATACGGCCAAAGCGCCGCACTGTCCAGAAACGCGACGCTTGCGGTCGCCTGCGCCCAGTCCGGCAGACGGCCGCAAGCGCCTTTGCATGGCCCATTCCATCCTTCTTCCGCCAACGCACGCCGCGCCATCGCGGCAGAACGTCGCACCGCCCCTTGACGTTGGCATGTGGGTTGCTATCTCGCCTGGGACGAATTCATACTTAGCAAGTAGCGATTTCTCGCCGCATCCGAACGATCCGGTCCCAAAGGACGGCAAGCAACCCTCAAACCGCAAGGGAAACCACATCATGCCCCAATCCTCGAAACGTCCCTGGTCCGGCGTCGCCGCCCTGGCCCTTTTCCTCGCCCTGGCCGGGGTGTTCAGCCTGCCCGCCCCGGCATCCGCCCTGTTCGGGATGTTTTCCGACACCAAAACCCTTTCGCCCCAGGGCGACGCCGTGGCCATTCCCCTGGCCGAAGTGTCCGACGGCAAGGCGCATTTCTACGTGGTCAGCGCCGGCGGCAAGGAGATCACGTTCTTTGCGGTCAAAAGCGCCGACGGCAAGGTGCGCGCGGCTTTCGACGCCTGCGACGTCTGCTTTCCCGAGAAAAAGGGCTACCGCCAGGACGGCGAATTCATGGTTTGCGTCAACTGCGGCCGCCGCTTCCACGTAAGCAAGATCGGCGAGGTCCACGGCGGCTGCAACCCGGCTCCGCTGGCGGCGGAGGCCACGGGCGACACGCTTCGCGTGTCCATGGCGGCCCTGACCGCCGGCACGCGCTTTTTCTAGGCCCCTGCCTTCCGCAACCGCCCGAGCAAGGAGCCCTGCTTGAACATCCTGACCATTCCCCTGCGCAACCTGCGGCGCAAACTCCTGCGCACGCTGCTGATGGTCGCGGTCTTCTCCATCGGCGTGGCCTCGGTGACCGCCCTGCTCGAACTCTCCAAGGCCGTGGGCGAAAGCCTGGAGGAAAAGCTCGCCGCCTACGGAGCCAACATCCTGGTCGCGCCCCGCGCCGAAACCCTGTCCGTGAGCTACGGCGGCATGGCGCTCGGCGACGTGTCCGTGGACATCCGCTCCCTGGCCGAGGACACGACGCTTGCGGCCATAACCGGCATCCACCACCAGGACCGCTTAAGCGCCGTGGCCCCGAAATTCGCCCTGCTGACCAGGGTGCGCGACACGCCGGTCGGCGTGATCGGCGTGGATTTCGACCAGGAACTGCGCATCAAGAGCTACTGGCACGCCGCGAGCGGCGAGCTGACGCCTGGCGACGGACAGCTGCTCGCCGGCGCGGAAGCGGCCGCGCGCCTGCGCCTTGTCCCCGGCGCGCAGGTGGACGTCTCGGGAACGCCTTTCACCGTGGCCGGCGTGCTCGGCCCCACGGGCTCGGGCGACGACGCCATGCTCTTTGCCGACCTGCACGCCCTGCAACGCGCGTCCGGGCAGGAAAACCGGGTGCATTTCGTGGAAGTGGCCGCGCTGTGCTCGGGCTGCCCCATCGACGAGATCACGGAACAGCTTGCCGCCGCCCTGCCCGGCACCGACGTCAAGGCCATGGGCCAGGTGGTCAAAAGCCGCATGATGACCGTGGATTTCGTCAAACGCCTGGCCCTTGCCGTCTCCGGCGTCATCCTGCTCACGGCCTGCGTCATGATCGGGCTGTCGGTCTTTTCCTCGGTCAACGAGCGCAAAAACGAGATCGGCCTGCTGCGCGCCCTGGGCTACTCCAAGTCCGCCATCTTCACGCTCATGAGCCTCGAAGGCATAAGCCTCGGCCTGCTGGCGGCGGTATTCGGCCAGATCGCCGGTTATTTCGGGAGCTTCAGGCTCATGGCCCTGCTCGACCTCGGCACGGCCGCGCCCGTGTTCCTCCCGGCCCAGTTCGCGGCCGTGTTCGCGGCCGTGGCCCTGCTCTCGGCCCTGGCCTCGCTGCCGCCGGCGCTTTCCGCCGCACGCATCGAACCCTCCCAGGCCCTGGTCATGTTGTAGTGGGGTTGCGGAGTGGGGAGAGGGAGGGGGAAACGCCTCCGGCGGCCAGGAGGGGCCGGGGGCTCCTCCTGGACCACCCCATCTCTTGGGGAAGGACTGTCTCTTGCCTATTAGGCTGTATTCATCAGAATGATAGAGAAAGGATGCCATAATGCTGACCGCTGACGCCGTCGTCAAAAGCTACGCCGCCAAGGATGCGGCCGCGCCCGTGCTGCGCGGCGTTTCGCTGGCCATCGAACCCGGGCAGTTCGTGTGCGTCGTGGGCCGTTCGGGTTCGGGCAAATCCACCCTGCTCAACATCCTCTCGAGCCTGCTCTCCCCGGACGCCGGCAGCGTGCGCTACCAGGGCCGCGACCTCGCCGCCATGACCGAGGCCGAGCGCAACCGGTTGCGCGCCACGGATTTCTCCATGGTCTTCCAGATGCACCACCTGCTGCCCTACCTGACGGCCCGGGAAAACGTGCTGACGCCTTTCCTCTCCGGCCTGCGTCCGGTGTCCGCCGCGCGCCGCAGGCGCGCCATGGAATGCCTGGACCGGGTGGGGCTTGCGGACAAGGCCAAGCGCCTGCCCGGCGCTCTCTCCGGCGGCGAGCGCCAGCGCGTGGCCATTGCCCGGGCGCTCGTCACCGAACCGCGCATCGTCTTCGCCGACGAACCCACGGGCAGCCTGGACGGGGACACGGGCACGCACATCATGCGCCTGCTTACGGAACTCAACGCCGAAGGGCTGACGGTGGTCATGGTCACCCACGAACCCGCTTACGCGGCCATGGCTTCCCGGGTCATCACCATGCGCGACGGATCCATCCTGCACGCGGCCTGACGGAACGCTCGGTCTGAGGGAAATGTCGCGGCGTTGCCGCGGCAAATTGACAAAGGCCCTTGCGCCCCTTTAGAAATCCTCAATTACGGTATGAAAACGCCTGGTGCATGACTTGAGGGGAGCGAAACATGGGCAATTTGAAATTGGGAGTGAAACTGGTCGGCGGATTTCTCATCTGCGCCGCCATCACCCTGGCCGTCGGCCTCGTCGGCCTCATGGGGATATCGGGGCTCACGAAAAGTCTGAACACGGTCACGGACGTCAACCTGCCGTCGGTACGTGACCTGCAACTGATCAAGATCGCCGGCGAATCCGTTCGCGTGGCGCAACGGACCCTCAACATGCCCGGCCTCTCCGCCAAGGATCGGCAGCGGCAGTACGACAACATCGCCAACCTGCGCGAGAGCTACCGCAAGGCCTGGGAAGAATACGAGGGCCTGCCCAAATCCCCGGAAGCCGAACGCATCTGGCGGGACTTCGTGCCGGCTTGGCAGGAATGGGTCAAGGTCAACAACGACACGTTCGACCTGGCCAGGGAATGGGACAAGTCCGACATCGACGATCCCGACGCCCTGGAAAAGAAATTCGAAAAATTTCGCGGCGACCACTACAAGCTCCTGGCCGACGCCCAGGCCCTGGCCTTTTCCGGCACGCCCCTGACGGGTGGGGACGACGCGGCCCAATGCAACTTCGGCAAATGGCTCGACAGCGAAGGGCGCGACATCGTCAACCCGGTCTTCAAGAAGACGCTGACGGAGCTCCACGGCATCCACGACAAACTGCACCGCGCCGTGGGCAAGCTCAAGGAACTGGCTGCGAAAAACGCCTCGCGCGAGGAGCTGGCCGCCGTCGTGCGCACGGATATCACGCCGGCCGTGGAAACGACCATTGCCCACTTCAATACCCTGTCGCAGGAGATCGGCCGCGTTTCCGCCATCTGCGACAAAATGCGCAACGAGACCATGGTCACCGTGCGCCCCAAGCAGATCCGCTGCTTCGAACTGCTCGACCGGCTGATGGCCGATTCCCTGGCTGCGGCGCAGCAGGGCAAGACCGACGCCGACGCCGAGGCGCGGCGCGCTTCGGTCATGTCCATGTCGGGCATCGGCATCGGCGTGGTGCTGGCGGTGCTGCTTGGCGTGTTCATCTCGCGCATGATCACCAAGCCCGTGCTTGTCGGCGTGCAGGCCGCGGAAGGACTGGCCAAGGGCGACCTCAACCAGCGCATCGACCTGGAGCAGAAAGACGAAATCGGCGCATTGGCCGCCGCGCTGCGCCATATGATCGCCAAGCTGCGCGAGGTTGTCGGCCAGGTCCAGTCCGGCGCGGAAAACGTGGCCTCGGGCTCCGAGGAACTGAGCGCATCGGCCGAGCAGCTCTCCCAGGGCGCAACCGAGCAGGCCGCGTCCGTCGAGGAAGTCTCGTCCAGCATGGAGGAGATGAGCGCCAACATCCGCCAGAACGCGGACAACGCCAAACAGACCGAACAGATCGCCCTGGCCACCGCCAAGGACGCCCAAAGCGGCGGCGAGGCCGTGGCCAAGACCGTTTCGGCCATGAAGCAGATCGCGGAAAAAATCGGCATCATCGAGGAAATCGC
>DQED01000121.1 GCA_003525525.1 Desulfovibrio sp. | reverse complement strand
CGAGGCGGCGTCGGCGCGCAGGGCGTTCTTGCCGGGGTAGATGGCGTAATCGCCGCCCACGGTTTCCGGGGTCAGCGAGGGCATGATGACGTTGGCCCCGACCGTGAGCCCCTGTTCCCGCGCGCCGTCGCGCAGGGCGTTTAGGGCCGAGGTCGAGGGGATGTTGGCCAGGGGGTTTAAAAGCCGCAACACGGCCATGGCGCGAAACGCGGTCAGGACCGAGCCGGCGGGCGCGTCGCCGTAGGGCGTGCCCGGGCTCGGCACGAACGGACCCACGGCGATCATGTCCAGGTCGAGCGCGGACAGGCGCGCGAGGTCGCTTGCCAGGATGTCCGGCGTCATGCCGGGCAGGTCCGTGATGATGCCCGAACCCACTTCGTAGCCGGCCTTGCGCAGGGCCTCCACCCGGTCCAGACGGTCGGCGAGGGCCAGCCCCGGCCGGGATTTCGCGTACAGGGCCTCGTCGAAGGTCTCGATCTTGAGCAGGTAGCGGTCCGCGCCGATTTCGCGCCAGTAGAGGAAATCGGCTTCGGGGCGGTCGCCGAGCGACAGGGTCACGGCCACGTCGGCCTGTTCCTTGGCCCCGGTCACGACGCGGCCGATGTCTTCCCTGGTGTAGGTGTAGTCGTCGCCGGACTGCACGACCACGGTGCCAAGCGACAGTTCCCGGGCGAGCGCCGTGCAGGAGACGATCTCGTCCACGGAAAGCCGGTAGCGGTGGACGTCGCGGTTGGCCCGGCGCAGGCCGCAGTAGCGGCAGTTGTTCACGCAGTGGTTGGAGAATTCGATGACGCCGCGCAGGTAGATTTCGGTGCCGAAGTTTTCCCGCGTCAGGGCGTCGGCGGCGGAAAAAAGCCCGGCGTCGTCGGCTCCGGCAAGCAGTTGGGCGATTTCGGAAGGGCGCATGGGCATTTTCTCCGCTACCATCGTTGCAAATTGCTGTCGCCGCGCATGTGGATTTCAGAACTGCGACATGCCCCAATCCGTAAGGGAGTCCAGAGGGCACTGGCCCTCTGGCCGCCGGAGGCGTTCCCTACCCCGCCTCCTCCCCCGCTTTTACGCCAGCCGGCGCGCGGCGTTGCGGGCCGCCACGCATTCGCACACGAGCCTGTAGGCCCCTTTGGCCGCGGGGTCGAGGACGTCCGGGGAGGCGTCGTCCTCGGCCCGGGAGAGCAGGTCCTCCACGTCGGTGCTGATGCAAAGCCACAGTCCCTGCGGCGCGGGCACGCGGCCGTGCAGGTAGTGTCCGGCGAGGATCGTGTCCCCGACGAGCAGGATCGGCGCAAGGGGCAGGGACGGGGTGCGGAAAAGGCGCACGCGGCTCGGGTGGCGCGCGGCCAGGGCGTCGCAAAAGGCGGCCGAGGCCGCGAATTCCCGGCGCAGCGTCACCTCTGGCATGTCGCGGCGCAGGATGCCGCTGAACTCGCCCCAGTAGGCCGCGCCGGCCGCCGGGTCGAAGCTCACGATGTCCAGGCGCGAAAATTCCGGCCGCGAGAGCGCCATTTCCAGGGCGTCGGCCATGGCCCGGTCCCGGGCGAAATTCGCGTACATGCCGGCGTGGAAAAAGAGCCTGTCCGCACCCGCCACCAGCTGCGGCAACCCCGCCTCGCCAAGCCCCGCGAAAACCCGGATATCCCCCCGCTCCTCCATCACTTCTCCCCTTCCCCCGTCCAGGGGGTCCGGGGGGGATGATCCCCCTCGGTGGGGGAGTCCAGAGGGGGCAACGCCTCCTCTGGCCGCCGGAGGCACTCCTCATAATCCCCCGCTTCGTACCCCAGCTTGCGCATGCGGCGCGGGGAGAGCAGGGCCGCGGCCGCGTCGCGGGAGAGCACGCCCGAGGCTTCGAGGTGTTCGGCCAGGGGCAGGCCCTTGGCATCGGCTTCGGCCAGCAGATGCGAGACGCGTTCGTAGCCGAGCGCGGGCACGAGGACAGTGGCCAGGGCGTGGCTTTTCTCCACGAGCTCCCGGCAGCGCGGCTCGTCGGCCGTGATGCCGGCGACGCATTTGTCGGCGAAAATCCGCGTGACGCGCGACAGCAGGCGCAGGGATTCGAGCAGGCTGTGGGCTAAAAGCGGCAGGAACTGGTTGATCTGCAATTGTCCGAGCCCCGCGACCAGGGTCACGGCCTGATGGTTGGCCATGACGCGAAGCGCCGTCTGGCCCACGCATTCCGGCACGACCGGATTGACCTTGCCCGGCATGATCGACGACCCGGCCTGGAGCGCGGGCAGGCGAATCTCGCCAAGTCCCGTGGCCGGGCCGCTGGCGAGCAGGCGCAGGTCCGAGGAGATCTTGAGCAGGTTGGCGGCGAAGGCCGAGAGGATGCCCGAGACCTCGACGAAGGGGTCGGCGTTGGCCGTGGCGTCCACGAGGTTTTCCGCGCGGGACAGCGGCAGGCCGGTAAGCACGCGCAGATGCTCCACGGCCCGGAAGATGAACTCGCGCGGCGCGCCGAGGCCGGTGCCGATGGCCGTGCCGCCGAGGCTCGCCTGCTTGATGCGCTCGCGGCACTTGAAGATGCGCCAGCGGTCCCGGGAAATGGCCTCGGCAAAGGCCCCGAACTCCATGCCGAGCGTGAGCGGCACGGCGTCCATGCATTCGGTGCGGCCCACCTTGACCACGTGCGCGAACGCCGTCTCCTTTTCCTGGAAGGCCTCCTGGAGCCGTGCCGTGGCCGCCTCCAGATCCTTGAGCAGGAGCAGGGCCGCGACCTTGAGCGCCGTGGGGTAGGTGTCGTTGGTGGACTGGTGCAGGTTGACGTGCTCGAGGGGCGAAAGGAACGCGTAGTCGCCGGGCGCGCGTCCGAGCAGTTGCAGGGCGCGGTTGGCCACGACCTCGT
>DQED01000274.1:835-4187 GCA_003525525.1 Desulfovibrio sp. | reverse complement strand
CGAGGTGGCCAAAAACGCCTCCAGCGCGGCGGCCACGGCCGAGCAGGCCAAGGAAAAGGCCCTGCGCGGCAAGGAGGTCGTGGGCGAGGTCGTGCACGGCATCGGCGCGGTGCAAAACCACGCCCAGCAGTTGCAGCAGGACATGGAGGCGCTCGGCGAGCGGGCCAAGGGCATCGGCGCGGTCATGAACNNGTCATCTCCGACATCGCCGACCAGACCAACCTGCTCGCCTTGAACGCCGCCATCGAGGCCGCCCGCGCCGGCGAGGCCGGCCGGGGGTTCGCCGTGGTCGCCGACGAGGTGCGAAAGCTCGCCGAAAAGACCATGAGCGCGACCAAGGAGGTCGGCGAGGCCGTGACCGGCATCCAGCAAGGCACGGCCGGCAATGTGGGGAAGGTGAAAAAGACCGTGGAGACGATCGCGGACACCACGCGTCTGGCCACCCAGTCCGGCGAGGCCTTAAACGAGATCGTGACCCTGGCCGGCATGGTGGCGAGCCAGATCCAGTCCATCGCCACGGCTTCGGAGCAGCAGTCGGCCACGAGCGAGGAGATCAACCGCAGCATCGAGTCCATCAACCGCATTTCCCTGGAGGCTTCGGAGGGCATGCGGCAATCGGCGCAGGCCGTGGGCGAGATGGCCGAGCAGTCGAGCGTGCTCACGCGCCTGATCGCCGAGATGCGCGGCGGGGAGGCCCCGGCCGCGCCCGCGCACGCCAAAAAGGCCCGCGCGCTGCCCAGGGGATAGGCGGCCGCGGCATAAAGGAGCCCTTGAAACGAAGCCGGGCGGCCCCTTGCGGAGCCGCCCGGCATTTTTATAGCGCTATCGCGAAAGCCGGCTACTCGGCCATCAGCTTCTTGATGCGCTCCTTGAGCTCGCGAAGCCGCGCCAGGCGTTCGCCGAGCGCGTCCTGCTTCTCGCGCTCCTTGGCCACCACCTCGGCCGGGGCGCGGGAGACGAAGTCGTCGTTGCCGAGCTTTTTTTCCACGACGGTCAGCTCCTTGACCGTCTTCACTTCTTCCTTGGACAGGCGCAGATACTCCACGTCGAAATCCACCGCGCCGGAAAGCGGCACGAACAGCGCGCACGTGCCCGCCGCCGTCGAGGCCGAAGCCTTGGGCGCAGTGACCTCCGGGCCGGCCTCGAACCGCTCGAGCTTGGCCAGGAAGGCGATCATGGACGCGTCGGCCGTAAGCGCCGCTGCCTGCGCCTCGTTTTCCGTGTGCACGAGCGCCGTGAGCTTGACCCCGGGATTGATGTTGAGCTCGGCCCGGATGTTGCGCACGCCGACCACGACGGCCTTCACGAGCTCCATGTCCGCTTCGGCCGCGTCGGAGACGAGCTCCGGCCGCGCCGGCGGATAGGGCATGCGGGCGAGGTTGGGGTCGGCCGTTTCCGGCAGCTTGCTCCAGATCTCCTGCGTCACGAAGGGGATGAAGGGATGGAGCAGGGTGAGGACTTCCGAAAGGACGGTCAGGAGCACGCGCTTGGCCGCGCCCTTTTTCGCCGCGTCCTCGCCGCCGAGGTCCACCTTGGCCATCTCCAGGTACCAGTCGCAGAATTCGCGCCAGAAAAAGGCGTAGAGCTCCTGCGCCGCCTCGTTGAACTGGTAGCCCTCGATGGTCCGGCCGACCGTCTCCTTGAGGCGCTCCAGGCGCGAGAGGATCATGGCGTGGCACAGCCCGTTGCGGGCCGCTTCGGCCAGGGGCGTCGCCGGCGCGCCGTCGCCCACGTGCATGAGCGCGAAGCGGGCCGCGTTCCACAGCTTGTTGATGAAGTGGCGGTAGCCCTCGATGCGCTCCTCGGACAGCTTGATGTCGCGGCCCATGGCGGCGAACGCGGCCAGGGTGAAGCGCAGGGAGTCCGTGCCGTAACGGTCCACCATGACGAGCGGGTCGATCACGTTGCCGAGCGACTTGCTCATCTTCTTGCCCTCGGCGTCGCGCACCAGGGCGTGGATGTAGACCTGCCTAAACGGCACTTCGTGCATGAAGTGCAGGCCCATCATCATCATGCGGGCCACCCAGAAGAACAGGATGTCGAAGGCCGTGACCAGCACCGACGTGGGGTAGAACGTCTTGAGCTCCCTGGTCTCGTCCGGCCAGCCCATGGTGGAAAAGGGCCATAGCGCCGAGGAGAACCAGGTGTCGAGCACGTCCGGGTCGCGTGTTAAAAGCGTGCCGCCGCAGGCCGGGCATTCCGTCGGGTCCTCGCGCGAGACGATCAGTTCGCCGCAGGCGTCGCAGGTCCAGGCCGGAATGCGGTGCCCCCACCAGATCTGGCGCGAGACGCACCAGTCGCGGATGTTGTCGAGCCAGTCGTAATAGACCTTGGTCCACTGGTCGGGCAGGATGGCGGTGCGGCCGTGTTCCACGGCCTCGCGCGCCGCCTTGGCCAGGGGCCCGGTTTTGACGAACCATTGCTTGGACACGTAGGGCTCGATGACCGTGCGGCAGCGGTAGCACTCGCCCACGTTGTGCTCGTAGTCGCGGATGTCGTCGAGGAGCTTGAGTTCCTTGAGATCCTCGATCACGGCCTTGCGCGCCTCGAGCCGGTCGAGGCCGCGATACTTCTCGGGCGCGTTTTCGTTGATGCGCCCGGCCTCGTCCTGCACGGCGATGACGTCGAGGCCGTGTTTGCGCCCGAGCTCGAAGTCGTTCATGTCGTGGGCCGGCGTGACCTTGAGGCACCCCGTGCCGAATTCGCGCTCCACGTAGGCGTCGGCGATGATGGGCAGCCGCCGGCCGACCAGCGGCAGGATGACGTGCTTGCCGACGAATTCCTTGTAGCGCTCGTCGTCGGGATGCACGGCCACGGCCGTGTCGCCGAGCAGCGTCTCCGGGCGGGTGGTGGCGATGGTGACGAACGTGTCTTCCATGCCCTCCACGGGATAGCGGATGTGGTAGAGCTTGCCGATGTGCGGGGCGTATTCCACTTCCAGGTCGGCCAGGGCGGTGTGGCAGCGCGGGCACCAGTTGATGATGTAGTCGCCCCGGTAGATGAGCCCCTCTTCGTAGAGGCGCACGAACACCTCGCGCACGGCGCGGGAAAGCCCCTCGTCAAAGGTGAAGCGTTCCCGGGTCCAGTCCACGGATGCGCCCAGGCGCTTGATCTGGTTGAGGATCTTTCCGCCGTATTCCTCGCGCCAGGCCCAGACGCGCTCGATGAACGCCTCGCGGCCGAGTTCCTCGCGGGACGTGCCTTCCGCGGCGAGCTTGCGCTCGACCACGTTTTGCGTGGCGATGCCGGCGTGGTCCGTGCCGGGCACCCACAGGACCTTGCGGCCGCGCTGGCGGTGGTAGCGGCACAGGATGTCCTGGATGGTGACATTGAGGGCATGGCCCATGTGCAG
>DQED01000274.1:0-822 GCA_003525525.1 Desulfovibrio sp. | reverse complement strand
GGGCCGTCGGGGTCCGGGGTGAATGTCTTCTCGTCCTGCCAGTACGCGATCCAACGGGCTTCGACGTCGGCCGGCTCGTATCCCTTGGAGAGGGCCTCGCTGGTCATTGTGCGCTCCTTCGAAAAAACGCGGCGCGTTGCGCCGCTTCGGCCGCCCTGGATACAAAAGATCGGGGCCGATGTCACGGCCCGGCCCCCATGGCGGCTTCGTACGGCTTGCCGGCCGTCCGCTCTCCCGATAGGCTTTTCCCATGGCCGCGTCCATCCGGGTCCTGTGGGACCATTCGCAGTTGTGGGGATTGCTCGTCTGCCGGGGACTCGCCGCCGTGGGCGCGGATTTCGCCCCCGTGACCTGCCGCGAGGTGGCCGATGGGGCCCTTTCCCGCGAGACGCCGCGGCTTCTGCTCGTGCCCGGCGGGTTCGCCAAACGCAAATTCGCGGCCCTTGGGCCGCACGGCGCGCGCGCCGTGCGGGAATACGTCGCCCGGGGCGGAACCTATTTCGGGATCTGCGGCGGGGCGGGGCTGGCGCTGTCCCATGCCGACGGGTTGCGGCTTTGCTCCTGGACGCGGCGGACCTTCACGGACCGGCTCGACCACCTGGTCAGCGGCCATGTGCGCTTGCGCCTCGACCCGGACTCGGCCCTGTGTCCGGCGTCCCTGCCGGTCGGGCTGTGCGTGCCGGTGTGGTGGCCGGCCGGATTCGCGCCGCCCCTTGGCGGAAGCGATCCCGATGTGGCCGTGGCCGCAGCCTACGACGGGCCGGGGCCGGACCTGATGCTTGCCGACATCCCCCTGGGCGCGATGCCCGAGGCGCAGCTCGC
>DQED01000392.1 GCA_003525525.1 Desulfovibrio sp. | reverse complement strand
CGCGGGCTCGAGCGCGCGGGCCGTGTCCTCGTCGGGGAAAAGCAGCAGCTCGGCGAGGCTTGCGCCCTGCGGGTCGTCGCCGTCGGCGACCAGGGCTTCCAGGCGGTCCGGCGGCAAGTCGCCGTGTGTGGAGTGGATGAAATGGGCCACGGACGCGTCCTGGGGCAGGCCGGACGCGAAGCGGGAGGCGATGGCGTCGAGCAGGGCGAGGGCGGGATCCTGAAGCATGATCCTTTCGTATGCCGGGCCGGGCGCCCTTGTCCACCGGCGCGCGGGGAAGGGCGCACGCAGGGGGATTCCCGTTGACAGGATTTCGCCGCTTGGTTTACCAAAAAAGTCAATCAGGCCCAGGTTCTAGGGGCACGAAAAGGGGCGTTTCGAGTGTCCCCCGGGCCGAAACAGTGTCTTCCCCCACGGCGGAAGGGAGTCTCCATGGCGCGGCAAATGGACTTTTCCGGTTACGACCCAGGCCCCTATTACGACGAGATGTTCGACGCCGCGGGCGTGCCACGGCCCGGCTGCCGGATGCTCTACGAAAAAATCATCTCCCTGCCGCCGGGCGAGGTGCTGGCCCGTCAGGCCGCCGCCGAGCAGGCCCTCTACGACATGGGCATCACCTTCACCGTCTACGGCCACGAGGACGGCACGGAAAAGATCTTTCCCTTCGACATCATCCCCCGCGTCATCGAATCCGCGCAGTGGAACGCCCTGGAACGCGGGCTCGCGCAGCGCATCGCGGCGCTCAACCTCTTCATTGCCGACGTCTACGGCAAGGGCCGCATCATGGCCGACGGCGTGGTGCCCCGCGCGGTGGTGGAGTCCTCGTCGGGCTATTTCCCCGCGTGCGTGGGGCTTGCGCCGCCGCGCGGCGTCTGGTGCCACATCACGGGCACGGACCTCGTGCGCGACGAAGGCGGCCGCTTCCTGGTCCTCGAGGACAACCTGCGCTGCCCGTCCGGCGTCTCCTACGTCCTGGCCAACCGTCGCATCCTCAAGCGCGCCTTTCCGCAGGTGTTCGAGGCCATCGACATCCGTCCCGTGGACGACTACGCGCCGCTTCTGCTCGACATGCTGCACGCCATCGCGCCGGCGGGCAGTTCCCGGCCGACGGCCGCGCTGCTGACGCCCGGCGTCTTCAACGCCGCCTATTTCGAGCACACCTTCCTGGCCCAGCAGGCCGGCATCGAGCTGGTCGAGGGCCGCGACCTCGTGGTCGCTGACGGCTACGTGCACATGCGCACGACCAGGGGCCTCAAGCGCGTGGACGTGCTCTACCGCCGCGTGGGCGAGGACTTTCTCGACCCCATGGTCTTCCGGCCCGATTCCCTGCTCGGCGTGCCGGGCATCATGGAGGTCTACAAGGCCGGCCGGGTGGCCATGGCCAACGCGCCGGGCACGGGCGTGGCCGACGACAAGGTGGTCTACGCCTACGTGCCGCGCATGATCCGCTACTACCTGGGCGAGGAGCCGCTGCTCGACAACGTGGAGACGTTTCTGTGCTGGGAGGACAAGGCGCGCCGGCATGTGCTGGCCAACCTGGACACGATGGTGGTCAAGGCCGCGGCGGAATCCGGCGGCTACGGCATGCTCGTGGGGCCTGCGGCCACGCCCGGGGAGCGCGAGGCCTTCGCCGCGAAGATCGAGGCCAACCCGCGCAACTACATCGCCCAGCCGACCGTGGGCCTCTCGCGCACGCCCGTCATCGTGGGCGACCGTTTCGAAGGCCGCCACGTGGACCTGCGTCCCTATGTGCTCTACGGCGAGGACATCCGGGTCATCCCCGGCGGCCTCACGCGTGTGGCGCTCAAAAAGGGGTCGCTCGTGGTCAATTCCTCCCAGGGCGGCGGCAGCAAGGACACCTGGGTCCTGGGCGGCCCGGCGGCCTGAGGCGGCGGCGTTTTCCCCAACCCGACATTTCCGGCAAGGAGCTCCCATGCTGAGCCGTGTGGCCGAAGCCATCTACTGGATGAGCCGCTACCTGGAAAGGGCCGAGAACATCGCCCGCTTTATCGACGTCAACTGGCACCTGACCCTCGACGCCCCCGGGGCCAGGACCGAGCAGTGGACGCCGCTCGTGCGCGCCATGGGCGATTGGGACCTGTTTCAGGAAAAGGGCGTCTCCCAGGACCGCGACGGCGTGATCCGCTTCCTGGCCTTCGATCCCTCCTCGCCCAATTCCATCGTCTCCTGCCTGTCCCGTGCCCGTGACAACGCGCGCACCATCCGCGAAATCATCCCCACGGAAATGTGGGAGCAGATCAACGTGTTCTACCACCTGGCGCGCAACGCCTCCGGCGACAGCCGGGCCATCCTGGCCAACCCCTACCAGTTCTGCGACGAGGTCAAGCGCCGCGATCTGACCATCAGCGGCATCGCCGGCGACGCCATGTCCCACGACGAGGCCTGGGACTTCCTGCGCCTGGGCAAGCTGCTCGAACGCGCGGACAAGACCTCGCGCATCCTCGACGTCAAGTACTTCATCCTCCTGCCGCACCCGACCGACGTCGGCTCCAACCTCGACTACGTGCAGTGGGCGGCGCTTTTAAAAGCCATCAGCGCCCTGGAGGCCTACCGTCGCCGCCACGGCCGCATCCAGCCCGACCGCATCGCGGAATTCCTGCTGCTCGACCACGATTTCCCCCGTTCGGTCCTGGCCTGTCTGCTGCGCGCCCAGCAGTGCCTGCACGCCATCACCGGGACGCAGGTCGGCTATTTCAGCAATCCCGCCGAAAAGCGTCTGGGGCACCTGTGCGGCGACCTGGCCTACAAGGGCGTGGACGAGGTTTTCGCCTGCGGTCTGCACGAGTTCACCGACGGCCTCCAGACCCGGATGAATCTCGTGGACGAGGCCTGTTATGCCACGTTTTTCGCGACGTTTCCGGCTATTGACGCCGCCGGGCAACAGTGACAAGAGAACGCCCATGACTTTTTGCCTGGGCATTACCGTGGAGGAAGGACTCGTCGGCATCGCCGACACGCGCATCACCTCCGGCAACGAATTGACCAGCGCCCAGAAGGTGACCACCTACCAGAACGGCAACGGCGCGTTTTTCCTCATGACCTCGGGCCTGCGTTCGGTGCGCGACAAGACACTCACCTATTTCGACGAAGTCCTCGAAACCTGCTCCGCGCCTTTCGACAAGCTCTACAAGGCCGTCAACGCCTTTTCCGCTTCCCTGCGCCGGGTGGCCGCCGAGGACAAGCAGTACCTTGCCGAATCCGGGCTGCACTTCAACCTGCACGTGCTCATCGGCGGCCAGCTGACGAACGACGCCGTGCACAAGCTCTATCTCGTCTACCCCGAGGGGAACTGGGTGGAGATCAACCGCGGCACGCCGTACCACATCATCGGCGAGGGCGGCTACGGCAAACCGGTGCTCGACCGCACGCTCAAGTATTCCGATTCGTTGCGCATGGCGCTCAAGGTCGGTTGTCTGGCCTTCGATTCCACCCGCATCAGTTCCGCGGACGTGGATTTCCCCATCGACGTGGTCCTCTACCACAAGGGCTGTCTCGACTTGGCCCAGCACCGTTACGAAAAGGAAGACCTGGCCGAAATCTCCACCTGGTGGCAGGAGCATCTGCGCGGNNCTGCCCTCGGAGTGGATCGACAATGTCGCCTCCAAGCTGACCAAGGTCTCCGACCGTGCCTCCTGCCATCCCGCATCCGCCAAGTAATCCGTGATCTGCCTGCTTTCGCACCGCACGCGTTACGATTTTTCCCGGCCCGTGTTCCTGGAGCCGCATCTGTTGCGCCTGCTGCCGAGGCCCGACGCCTGCCAGCGCGTCCGCGCCCTGGAGGTGGAGATCTCGCCGGAGCCGGCCGGCCGCTCCCTGTACACGGATCTCTCCGGCAACGCCGTGCTCTCGGTCTGGTTCGCGAGCCTGACCGGCCATCTGGACGTGCACGTCGCGGCCTCTGTGGAGACCTTGCGCAAAAACCCCTTCGACTACCTGCTGGAGGCACGGCAAAGCGTCCTGCCCGTGCCGCTTGCGCCCGGCGAAGCCCTGGTCGCCGCTCCGTGCCTGGCGCAAACGGGCCTGCCCGACGGCGCGGC
>DQED01000263.1:267-3243 GCA_003525525.1 Desulfovibrio sp. | reverse complement strand
CACGCGCAGGGAAACGGGCAGGACGCCGGAAACGTCGCGGATGGTCGCGGTCATGCCCGAGGCGGCGTGGATGGCCGCCTCGGCCAGGCCTGCCGCCGCGCGAAGCCCCGCCGGAGTGAGCAGCGCCGCCCACGCGAGCGGCAGCAGGGCGAAAAGCCCGCCGCAGCAGAGCGCGACGAAGCGCGGGAGGGAGCGCCGCCGGGGACGGGGGCGGTTTGGCGGCGGGGCCTTAGAAGGATTGTCCGATGCTGAAGTAGAATTGGGCAATGTCGTCGATGTCCTTGCGCCGGGTCACGGGAGTGGCCACATCCAGGCGCACCGGGCCCACGGGCGTGTACACGCGCACGCCGAGCCCCGCGCCGAGCAGCAGGGGCTGGTTGTAGGGCGGCAGGGGGTTTTCGAAAGCCGATCCGCCGTCGAGGAACGGCACCACGCCGATGAGCTCGGTGATGCGCAGGCGCAGTTCCGTGGAAAAGGTCAGCACCGAGCCGCCGCCGATGGGGGTGTGGCCGCGCAGCGGGCCGACGGTCTGGTACGGGTAGCCGCGGATGGAGCCCGCGCCGCCGGCGTAGAAGCGCAGGTCCGGGGACACGTCGTCGCGGTCGGCCCCGATGTTGGCCGCGCCGCTCACGCGGGTGGCCAGGACGAGGTCGGGCTTGTCGACGAGCTTGAGATAGTTGGCCAGGGAAAATTCCGGGCGCAGGAAATTGGGGCCGCCGGCCAGGGTGCCCCAGTAGGGGGCCATGGAGAGGCTGCCGAGCACGCCCTTTTGCGGGTCGAGCACGTCGTTTCGGCTGTCGTAGCCGGCTTCGAAGGGCACGAACACGAAGCCGTAGCGCCTGTCGTCCTCCCAGGGCCGCGACTGGTCCTTTACGATGCGCGAGGCACGGTAGCCGAGGCCCGCGGCGGCGGAAAAGGATTCCGTGAACTGGCGGCGCACCGAGCCCGTGGCCTGGACGTTCTGGCCCTCGTAGGCCTTCTTGTCCTCGTTGGCGGTCTTGAAGTTGGCCTTGAAGAGTTCCTTGGGCGTGATGCAATCCGGCTTTTCGAAGGATGCCTGGCCGACCTGTTCGATGGCGGAGGCGCTCGCGGACACGGAGAGCTTTTCGCCGCCGCCGAAGAGGTTGCGGTGCTCCCAGCCCAGGTTGGCCCCCGGGCCTTCGTCGGTGCGGTAGTCCACGCCGCCCTTCACGGTGCGGTGCTTGCGCTCGGTCACGGTGACGACGACGGGCACGCGGCCGTCCGGCCCGGGTTCGGGCGCGGGGTCGGCCTGGACCATGACGAAGAGATCCAGGGAGACGAGCTTCTTGCGGTATTTCTCCACCAGGGCGACGTCGTAGGGCGCGCCCACGGTCCAGGGCGCGAGCCCGGCGAGGTAGCTTTCCTTGACCGAGGTCAGCCCGGAAAAGCGCGGCGGGCCGAAGGTCGCCTTGGCCCCGGCGTCCACGTCCCAGGCCACGGTCACGGCATGGCTTTCGAAGTCGGCCGTGACCTTGCGGTCCGCGACCTTGGCGTAGGGGTGGCCCTGGCGGCGCAGGATGTCCGTGATCTTCGCCTCGGCGTCCACCACGGCCTTGGCCGAAAAGGGCGAGGGCACGGTCAGGCCCAGGGCCTCGGGCGTGGGCAGGCCGGCATCCCGGGGATTGAGCTTGACCCGGCGCAGCTCGAAACGCGGCCCGGGAACGATGGCGTAGGTCAGCACCGCGGGCGAACGCGTCTGGTCCACGGACACGGCGATGGTGGCCGCGAAATGGCCGTCGGACTGGAAGACCTTGGTGAAGGCGGCCTTGTCTTCTTCCGCGCGGCGCTCGAGCAGCAGGATCGAATCCGGCGGGGTCTGGATGAGGTTTTCGGCCTTGGACACCTGTTTGAGCAGTTCCAGGGTGTCCGAGGGGATGTCGCCGTTGTAGCGCACCACGTAGGAAAGCCCCGCCGGCGTCTGGGACGCGGTGGTGCGGGTCGCGGCGCGGCACGGCCCCGGCCAGGCCAGGACGAGCGTCACGGCGGCGACGAACACGGCGCGGACAAGCATTTGCATGGAAAGCCCGACACGACGTTTCCGCAAGGGAAACATCCTCCCCTGAAGACGCTGCCTAGCACGATGCATGGCGGCCAAGCAACCGCTGCGGCGGCTCATGCGCGCCTGTAAAGCGCCTTTTCCGCTTCCATGACGCAAAATCCGGCCACGGCCGCGCCGCCGATGCGCAACCAGGACGCCGCGCCGATGGCGGCCGCGCCGAACACGTCGCGAAGCGGCGGGGCGTAGGTGAAGGCCAGTTGCAGCAGCATCGCCCCGGCCATGCCCCACAGCACGTACGGATTGCCGGACAGGGGCAGCGACAGGGCCGGGCGCGAAAGCGAACGGCAGGACAGGAGATACGCCGCGCCCATGGCCACGAACACGTTGACGGCCACGGTGCGGGCCTGTTCCTGCACGCCGGTGGTCCGCAGCTCCCACTCGTAGAGGCCGAAGGCCGTGACGAGGAGGATGGCGCCGACGAGGAGGATGCGGATGTAGAGTTCCGTGTCGAGGATGGGCTGGGCGGGGTCGCGCGGGGGGCGGTCCATGATGTCCGGGTCCGGCGGGGCCACGCNNTTGACGGCCACGGTGCGGGCCTGCGCCTCGCTGCCGCCCGCGGCCAGCTCCCATTCGTAAAGGCCGAAAGAAGCCGCCAGCAGCAGCAGGCCCATGAGCGTCACCCGGCGCGCCAGGGCCCAGCCCAGGATGGGGCGGCGGGGATCGCGGGGCGGACGTTCCATGATGCCCGGTTCGCGCGGCTCGAAGGCGAGCATGAGCCCGAGGCTTCCTGCCGTGGTCATGTTGATCCACAGGATCTGCCCGGGCGACATGGGCAGGGGCAGGCCGAACAGCACGGCGCAAAGGACCACGAGTCCCTCGCCGAGATTGGTCGGCAGCGTCCAGACCAGGAACTTGACCAGATTGTCGAACACGCCGCGCCCTTCCTCCACGGCGGC
>DQED01000263.1:0-141 GCA_003525525.1 Desulfovibrio sp. | reverse complement strand
CCGTCGCCGGTCATGGCCACGACGTGCCCGAGCGATTGCAGCGCCCGCACCAGGCGCAGCTTCTGCTCGGGCGCGACCCGGGCGAACACCTGCGTGCGCGCGGCAAGCCCGGGCAGGTCGGCCTCGGGCGCGGCGTCGATG
>DQED01000291.1 GCA_003525525.1 Desulfovibrio sp. | reverse complement strand
TTTACACCACGTTGACGGACGCGACCCGCGACCACCTCAAATCAAGGGCTTGAAGTAGCCCTGATCGATCCCGGTAAACCCTGGCAAAACGGGATGGTCGAAAGCTTCAACGGCAAATTCCGGGACAAATGCCTCTCTATGGAGTGGTTTCGCTCTCGGACGGAAGCCAAGGTGGTCATTGAGGATTGGCGTAGGACTTACAACGAGGTGCGGCCGCATTCGAGCCTCGGCAAAATGACGCCGATGGCCTTTGCGCAGATGGTCGGCAACAACTCAAACCCAGGAGCCACCCTCAAGAATTGACTGGTCCGAGGAAGGCCGGCAGGTCAACCGGGGCGTTCTACGCAACCGACGCCTCGGTGTTCGTGGATTTCGCGCACCTCGCCCTCCGGGGGCAACGCCCGCGTGGCGGACGCGATGTTCCCCGCCGTCAGGGACGCCTTCGCCGCGCATCCGTAGCGGCGCCCCGTCGGTTGACGGGGAAGGCAAAATGGGCCACAAGGCGGCCGGATGCAGGGTTGCCGCCGGCCGTCGGCGCGCCGCGCCTATCCACGCCTGCGCCCGACAAGGACCCTCCGTGATCCAAGCACTCCTCAAGAAAGGACGGGTGTCGCCCGTCGACGTGCCCGCCCCCGTGGCAGGCCCCGGATGCCTTCTCGTCAAGACGGTGCGCTCCTGCATTTCGGTCGGCACCGAGTCGGCCATGCTGGCCGGTTCCGGCCGCAGCCTCATCCGCAAGGCCCTGGATCAGCCGGCCAAGGTGGCTTTGGTGCTGCGCATGGCCCGCACCGAGGGCATCGCCCGCACCGTGGCCGAGGTGCGCGGCGCGCTGGGCCTTGTCGAGCCCGTCGGCTATTCCCTGGCCGGCGTGGTGGTCGCCGTCGGCCCCGGCGTCACGGATTTCGCGCCCGGCGACCGCGTGGCCGCGGCGGGCCAGGGCATCGCCAACCACGCCGAATACGTGGATGTGCCGGTCAACCTCGCCGTGCCCCTGCCGGAAGGGCTGGATTTCGACGCCGCCGCGACGGTCACCCTGGGCGCCATCGCCATGCAGGGCGTGCGCCGAGCCGACGTGCGCCTGGGCGAATTCGCCGTGGTCTTCGGCGTCGGCATCCTGGGCCAGCTCGCGGCGCAGATGCTGACCGCGGCCGGCGCGCGAGTGCTAGCCGTGGACATCGACCCGGCGCGCCTGGCCCTGGCCCGGGAACTCGGGGCCGAGGCCGGCTTCACCCCCAGCGCGGCCGAGCGCGCGGTGCGCCACCTCACCGGCGGCCACGGCGCGGACGTGACGGTCTTTTGCGCCGCGACCTCCGACCCCAAGGCGCTTTCCCAGGCCTTGTCCCTGACCCGGAAGAAGGGCCGGCTGGTCATGGTCGGCAGCTACGGACGCGAGCTCCACCGGGAAGATCTCTATAAAAAGGAAATCGATTTCCTCATTTCCTGCTCCTACGGGCCGGGCCGCTACGACGAGGAGTACGAGCGGCGCGGCCTGGACTATCCTTACGCGTACGTGCGCTGGACGGAAAACCGTAACATGGCAGAGTATCTGCGCCTGGCGGCGACCGGCCGCATCCGGGTCGCCCCGCTGATCCAGGGCGTTTTCCCCATCGCGGCAGTCGCCGACGCTTTTGCCTCGCTTTCGGGACCGCCGCCGCCGCTCATGACGCTGCTCGACTACGGGGAGACTCCCCTGGAGGGGCTCGCGCAGCCGCGGCGGCGGGTGAACCTCCCCTGCCCGGGGCGCGACGCCACGGCGGGCCGCATCCGGGTCGGCCTCATCGGGGCCGGCACTTTTGCCGTGGGCTACCATCTGCCCAACCTGGCGGCGCTTGGCGACCGCTACGCCCTGCGCGCGGTGTGCAACCGCACAGGCGCGACCGCCCGCAACGTCGCGGAACGCTTCGGCGCGGCCTACGCCACGACGGACCACCGCGAGATCCTGGACGATCCCGAGATCGACCTGGTCATGATCTGCACGCGCCACAACCAGCACGGCAGCCTCGTGCTGGAGAGCCTTGTGGCGGGCAAGCACACGTTCGTGGAAAAGCCGCTGTGCACCCGTCCCGAAGAGCTCGCGGCCATTCGCGATTTCTACGCGGCGCGCACAGGCGCGCAGGCCCCGCTTCTGGCCGTGGGCTTCAACCGCCGTTTCTCCCCCTACGCCGCAGCGGTCGCGCCGCTTACGCGCGAGCGGATCAATCCCCTTTCCCTGCGCTATTCCATGAACGCCGGCTATCTGCCCCCGGACCACTGGTTCCACGGCCCGCAGGGCGGCGGGCGCATCGTCGGCGAAGCCTGCCACGCCGTGGACTTCTGTTCGTTCCTAGTCGGCGCGCCGGTACGCGCCTGGACCTGGGGCGGGCTGCGCCCGCAGACGGACAGCATCTGCGCCTCGGACAACATGACGCTGCTGCTCGAGTACGAGGACGGCTCCCTGGCCTCCATCGAATACTTCGCCGTGGGCTCCCGCGAATGCGCCAAGGAAGAGATCGTCATCCGCTACGACGAGAAGACCCTCGTCATCGACGACTTCACCGCGCTCGCCGCCTACGGCGCTCCCCTGGCCCCCCTGAAAACGGCGAAGCCGGAAAAGGGGCTGCCGGAGGAGCTGACGCGGCTGGCCGACTGCCTGGGCGATCCGACGGCGGCCTGGCCGATTCCCTTGGAATGCATGCTGGAAACGACGGAGATCACCCTTGAAGCTGCAGCCGGCTGATTCTCGCGCCATGGCCAAGCCTCAGACCTTCATCGCCGTGCTGCGTCGAGTCCTCGGGATGGTGCCTGGCAACCAGAAACGCCAACTGGCGGTGCTGCTCGGGGCCATGGCGATCATGGCGGGCATCGAGACAGCTGTGGCCGGCCTTATCGCCCTGTTCGTGGGGGCGGTGAGCACCCCCCAGGTCATCCTGGAGTCCAAGGCTTTCGTGATCCTGAAGCCCATGCTCGGTCCCTTCGCTCCGACCACGTGGCGAGAGCTCGTGCTCTTGCTGAGTCTGCTGGTGGTCCTGGCCGTTGCGGGAAAGAACCTGCTCGCAGGGGCGCTCAATTACTTCTCCGCCAAGATATCCGGCCTGATCAGCTCCTTTTTTGGGACGCGCTTTATTCAGGGCGCTGTGGAAATGCCCTATCTTTGGCACACGAAACAGAATTCCTCCGACATTGTGACCACTTTCTTTTTTCGGGACCAGATCGGCAACGATCTGTTGCGCGCTTCTCTGCAGATGTGTTGCGACGCCTTGACCATCGTTATGCTCTTCATATCCCTGGAATTTATTGATCCATATATTCTATTGGCCGTGGGGCTGCTGACTTCATTCTTTGCTCTGGTCATCTACAAGGTTATCCGGTCGCGCATCGACCGGTCTAGCCAATCGCGTCGGGCCATGCTTTACCGGATGAACAAGCTGGTGTCCCAGTTGATTCACGGCGTAAAGGACATCAAGCTCCTGCCCCTAGCCCCCATCCTCACCTCATTTTCCACCGACATCGAGGCCTACGCCGGGGTCTTGTCTTCCCAGTACTTTTTCATCAACGCCGTCACCCTGTTTTTCGAGTGCACCGGCGTTATGATGGTGACCGGCATCGTCTGCGCCATCCTGTTTTCCTCGGATGTATCCGTGACCAGGGTTACTGGCACGGTGTCGTTTTTCGTGGTGGCGGCCTGGAGGATTCTACCGGCCGTAAGCCGTATCCTAGGGAGCCTGTCCGTGCTTCGGGGCAGCCTGCCCACCATCGCCACATTCCTTGGCTACCTACAGCTGTTCGAGGAAAATCGGACGGCCTTCCCGGCCCGGACCGAGACACACACGCTCTTTCACACCGAGATTGCTCTTCGCGACGTCGAATTTTATTACGATGACCCCACCCGACCAGCCCTGTCCGGAGTCAGTCTGCAGATCCGCAAGGGGGAGTCCTTGGGGATCGTGGGCCCTTCGGGATCAGGGAAAAGCACCCTGGTTGACATCCTTGTCGGTTTTCTCGAACCCTGTCGGGGGGCAGTACTTATCGACGGCAAGGAAGTGACGCTCCGCTTCGATCCAGCCTGGACGCGACGAATTGGCTATGTGCCCCAGACCCCATACATCGCCGACGATACCCTTCAGTTGAACATCGCCTTCGGCCAAGAGCCCGGCACCGTGGACCGTGAGAGGGTGTTGGCTTGCTGCGAGCAAGCCAACATCACCGAGTTCATTGACAGACTTCCAAAGGGCCTAGACACTTCCATCGGCGAACGGGGCCTCCAATTGTCGGGCGGCCAGCGTCAGCGAGTGGCTATCGCCAGGGCACTTTACAAGCGTCCGGATATCATTGTCCTGGACGAAGCTACCAGTGCCCTGGATACAAAAAGTGAGAGATACATTCAACGGACCGTGGCTATGCTGCGACACCAAGTCACTTCCATCATCATCGCCCATCGCTTAAGCACTGTCGAGGATTGCGATATCATTGTTTGGTTGGAAAACGGTCGTATCAAGATGAGAGGCGAGGCATCTTCGGTTCTGGAAGCGTATCAAAGGCATCTGGAATCTTGAGGACGGTGGGCGTGGCCCATGTATCGTTTCGGACGGAGGGAACGGCTGGCTCAAGGGAAGAAACCGAGCCACAGCATGCAACGCGCTGCATGCCTTATCCCCCAAGGCGGCCCCTGAATCTCGATCCCCTGGGGTGAGCCGCCATAAACTTAGCTCCGACGAGATGGCCGAAGATTCACCAAGATGGACTGTAGCGGGCGATATCTAGACCCTACCCTGAATCCGTAGACGCGTAGCC
>DQED01000005.1 GCA_003525525.1 Desulfovibrio sp. | reverse complement strand
ACCAGGGTCTTGGCGTCCAGGATGTTGGCCAGATGCGAACACAGCTTGACCGACTTGATGAACGCCTTTCCCGCCTCGATGCCGCCCGTGAGCCCGAAGCCGAACACTGCGCCGGGGCCGATGGGGAAGAACTGTTTCGCCCGGGCATGGTCCTTGTGGCTCGGCAGGCCCGCGTAGTTGACCCAGGCCACCTTGGGGTGCGCTTCCAGAAATTCCGCCACCTTCTGCGCGTTTTCGCAGTGCGCCTTGGCCCGAAGCGGCAGCGTCTCCATGCCCTGGATGACGAGGAAGCTGTTGATGGGCGCGGGCGTGGCCCCGATGTCGCGCATGAGCCCGGTGCGGATCTTCGTGCAAAACGCCGAGCAGGGCGTGCCCTCGAGCGTGCACAGCATCTCCCAGAAATTCGCGCCGTGGTAGGTCGGGTCCGGGGCCGTGATCTCCGGATACCTGCCGCCGGCCGACCAGTCGAAGCCCCCGGCCTCGACGATGGCCCCGCCGATGCAGGTGCCGTGGCCGCCGATGATCTTCGTCAGCGAATACACCGCGATGTCCGCGCCCACGGCAAAGGGGTTGAGGATCGGCGGCGCGGCCACGGTGTTGTCGAGAACGAACGGCACGCCCGCGTCGTGGGCCACCTTGGCGATGGCCGGCAGGTCGTCCACGTTGCAGCGCGGATTGCCGATGGATTCGGAGTAGACGAGGCGCGTGTCCTTGTCGATGGCCCGGGCGAAGTTGGCCGGGTCGGACGAATCCACGAAGCGCACTTCGATGCCGAAGCGCTTGAGCGTGTGCTCGAAAAGCGTGTGGGTGCCGCCGTAGAGGTTGCTGCCCGAGACGATGTTCTGCCCGGCCTTGGTGATGGCGGCCACGGCGTAGAAGATGGCGGCCATGCCCGAGGCCGTGGCCACGCAGGCCGAGGCCCCGTGCAGGGCGGCCAGGCGCTTTTCCAGGACGTCGGTGGTCGGGTTGCCGAGCCGCGTATAGATGTAGCCGGTTTCCTTGAGGGCGAAGAGATTGGCCGCGTGCTCGGGGTCGCGGAACAGAAAGCTCGTGGTCTGGTGGATGGGCACGGCCCGGGACAGGGTGTCGGCGTCCGGCGCATGGCCGGCGTGCAGGGCGAGCGTTTGCGCATGCCACGGGGAAGTGGGCATGGTATTTCCTCCTCTTTCAGGTGGAATTCCCGGCGCGAGCGCAGGGAACATGCTGTCCCTATATGCCAATCCCGTGCGCCGCGAAAGGGCGTCGGCAGGGGTTTCGGCCTTGACATACGCTGGCGCGGAACCGACAACCGTGGCGACGCCCGTACCGGGTCATCTTTCACCGCAAGCACCGGAGGATTCCCATGCGTCTGCATGCCTTCTACCACGTCCCCTTCGAGGATGTGGGCTCCATAAAACCCTGGGCCGCAGCCAAGGGCCACGAGCTCACCAGCACGAGCTTTTTCGCCGACGAGACGCCGCCGCAGGTCGCGGACTACGACATGCTCGTGGTCATGGGCGGCCCCATGGGCGTCTACGACGAAAAGGACCATCCGTGGCTGGCCGGGGAGAAGAAAGCCATCGAGGCGGCCGTGGCCGCGGAAAAGCCCGTACTCGGCATCTGCCTCGGCGCGCAGCTCGTGTCCGTGGTCCTCGGCGGTTCGGTCACCAAAAATCCTGTGCCGGAAATCGGCTGGTTCAAGGTGGAGATGACGCCCCAGGGCCTGGACGAATCGGTCTTCGCCGGCTTTCCCCAGTCCTACTACGCCTTCCACTGGCACGGCGACACCTTCTCCATCCCGCCCGACGCGGTCCATGCCGCCAGTTCCGCCGCCTGCGCCAACCAGGCCTTCGTCTACAACCACCGCGTCGTGGGCCTGCAGTTCCACCTGGAAACCCAGCCTTTCGGCATGCAGAACCTCATCAAGCACTGCGCCGCGGACGTGGCGCTGCCCGGCCCCACCGTGCAGCACCCCAAGCAGATGCACGCCGGCCGCGAAGCCTTCAAGGACATCCAGGCGCTCATGCACCGCCTGTGCGACGCGCTGACGGCGTAGATTGGGGGAAGAGAAGCGAATGCCTCCGGCGGCCAGGAGGGGCAGGGGCCCCTCCTGGACCTCCCCGATAGGAAGACGTACGAACGGGAAGGAGAGGGAAAGGGGATGCGCAAGAAAGAGCGGGAAATCAAGGACAAGGCCGTACTGGAAGAACTGCTCATGCGGTCGCGCATATGCCGGCTGGGGCTGTTCGACGGCCAGTGGCCCTACGTGGTGCCGGTCAACATGGGCTATGCCGCCGGCCGCATCTATTTCCATTCCTCGCGCAAGGGCATGAAGATGGATATCCTGCGCGACCATCCGCGCGTGTGTTTCGAGCTCGACAGCGACGTGGAGATCGTCACCGGCGAGCGTCCCTGCGACTACACCACCTACTACAAGTCGGTCATCGGCTTCGGCACGGCCGTGTTCGTCGAGGACGAGGCCGAGAAGATCGAAGGGCTGCGCATCATCATGCGTCGCCACGGCGGCCCGGTGGAGGGATTCCGGCCCGAAGTCGTGCCGGTGACGGCCGTGGTGCGCATCGACATCGAACGCATGACCGGCAAGTCCAATCCGCCGTACGGCGAATGGAACTAGCCGGTTCGGGTCCACGAGGCTGTCCTGAAAACGTCTTGTCCCCGGAAGCGCAAAGCGAGGAGGGCGTCATGCGCGTGGTCTTTGTCGGCGATTCGTTGACCGTAGGCGTGGGCGATCCCACGTATCTCGGCTGGGTGGGGCGACTGTGCGCCGCCGCGCCCCTGGCCGGCCTGGAACTGACGACCTACAACCTGGGCGTGCGCTCGGAGACGAGCCGCCACATCAAGGCGCGCCTTGCCCGCGAGCTGCCGCCGCGCCTGCTGCCGCGCGAGGAGGCCCGGGCGGTGCTTTCCTTTGGCGTCAACGACGCCAAGGTGGAAAACGGCCGGCGCAAGGTGGAGCTGTCCGAATCCGTGGACAACCTTTTCGCCGTCGTGACCCAGGTGTCCAAGCTGTGTCCGCTGCTCATGGTCGGCCCGCCGCCCGTGCTCGACGACACGCACCGCACGCGCGTGGAAGAGCTTTCCGACGTGTTCGCGCGCACCTGCGACGACATGGGCGTGCCGTACCTGGAGATGTGCCGGGCGCTATCCCGCGAGGCGACCTATCTCGACAGCCTCGTCGCCGTGGGCGACGGCTACCACCCCGAAGCCTCCGGCTACGCGGCCATGGCCGCGCGCATCGGCGCATGGGAGGCCTGGCTCGCCTGGTTTCGCTGCTAGCGCCGTTCCCCTTGAAAATACGGAAGTCTTCTCAAGGGGAACAGGCGACGCACGCTCCTAGCGCAGAACCAGTTCCGCCACGGCCTCGATGTGCGCCGTGTGCGGGAAGAGGTCCACGGGCGTGACCTGCGTCACGGCGTAGAGTTCGCCCAGGGCCTTGAGGTCGCGGGCGAGCGTGGCCGGATTGCACGAGACGTAGACGACCTTGCGCGGCGCGGCGGAAAGAAGCGCCGCGATCATCTCGGGCGCGACGCCGTTTCGCGGCGGGTCGAGCACGGCCACGGCCGGGGCGATGCCGGAGAGTTCCTCCAGCCCCTTGGCCGCGTCCATGGTCTTGAACACGGCGTTGCCGATGCCGGAGAGTTCGGCGGAGCGCGTCGCGTCGGCCACGGCACGCTTGTCCGCCTCGAAGCCGTAGACCGTCTCGAACTGCGGGGCGAGAGAAAGCGCGATGCCGCCGCAGCCGCAGTAGAGGTCCGCGACAGCGCCCGCCGGGTCCGAGCCTGCGGCCTTGGCCGCGACGCCGTAGAGCAGGGCGGCGGCCTGCGTGTTGGTCTGGGCGAAGGCGTCCGCCGAAACGGACAGCCGCGCCGTGCCGAAGCGCTCTTCCAGATAGTCCTGTCCCAAAGCCATCACCTGGCGTTCGCCAAGGGCCACGGCCGTCGGCGCGCGGCGCACGGAATGCACGAATCCCGTCACCTCCGGAAACCGCGCCAGCACCGCCTCGCCCAGGGCGTGCGCGGCGTCGCCGGCCCCGCGCGCCGGGCCGGTGATGCAGTGTACGAGCCG
>DQED01000012.1 GCA_003525525.1 Desulfovibrio sp. | reverse complement strand
GTGGCCGCGCGCCGCGAAGCCCCGGCCCGGCAGATCCTCCTCCTCGCCCGTCGCGGCAGCCGGCCGGGCCTGCGCCTGGACCCGCCGCTTGCGCTCTACGAAGGCACGGGCGAGGCGACGCGCCTGACCGAGGCAGCCTTGCGCTTCTGCCCGTTTCTCGCCTGCAACGCCAAGGCCGTGCCCCCGGCCGGGCCATAAAAAAGGGACGCCCATGGGACGTCCCCTGCGGCTGCCGACGCGGCCGCACCCGCGCCGGACTTGCCGGAGCACACACTACTTTCCGAAAAGCTTGTCCGGTTGCGGCGCCGGGTCGATTACGCCGGCCGCAGGCGCTGGATGGCGGCGCAAGGCCATGCCGGCTTCGGCCAGCCGCGCCACCGCGCTCTGGGAAGATGCGACCGTGGCGACGGATTCCGTTGTGGCGCTCTGCTCGGCCGGAAGGCCCGGCGGATCGGACACGTACACAAGAGCGCCCAAAGCCGCGACGACGAAGACGTACAGCAACCGCTTCATGACCATCCCCCTTGCCGTTTCGGCCGCCCCTGGCGGCGTTTCCCCCGTACCGTTTCTCCTAGTAAAGCCAGAACCGTGCCAAGAATGACCAAGGCTAACCGTCGCATTTTCCTGGACGCGGTCGCCGTGACGTCCGTGTCCCGCTCATGATTCCCAAAAAAGAGGACTCGCTTTCGAAGAAATGCCCATATTTCAGGAATCCTCCGACGTTTCAGGCCGCCGTAGCCTCGTCGGGTAAAAACCGTGCCGCCAGGGCGTTTCGCGCCGTCACCAGGCAATACGCAACGGCCAAAAGCACGATGGCCCCGGCGCAGGCCACCAACTGGCCGTGATCGACCATCATGGACCGGCATACCGAAGTCACGGCGATATAGAGGATGTAGCGCAAGGGGAAGTGGTAGTTTTCCTCGAAGTATTTGATGATCATGAAGACGAATTCCAGCGCCATGAAGAGGTTGTAGGTATGGACCCAGAAGGCGTGCTCGTCCCAGGACGCGGGCATGACGATGATCATACCGAGCAAAACCATCTCGCGAGCGCCGAAGACGAACAGCAAGCCCGACAAAACCAGCAGCACGGCGCTGACGATCCGGCGCATGATGCCGATGCTGCCCATGGCCAACCGGTAATCGCTCGTCGCGTCGAAATGTTTCATGGCCATTCCTCCCATTGCCCGGCAACGGGCCGGGCCCGTGTTTCGCTTTTCCACTCCTCCCCTCCCTAGCTTTTTCGCGATAACGGAAAACGCCGAAACGCGGATAATTGCGCGACGGGCGGCGGCGGTGCGGCAACGGTTCGGTGATCGGGAAGGAAAACGACGACATGGCCAAGCAGCTTGCTTTCTTGCAATCATGCAGGCAGGTTGCCTGCATGCGTCAAGACTTGCGTCCCCTGGCCGTGGCGCTTTTGGCTGCGGCCCTGGCTTTTTTTCCGGAGGCCCTCATGGCCGATACGCGCGCCTTGGACAGGCCGGAGATCGCCGCGCGGCTGTTCCATCCCCGCCCGGACCGCGCCCCGGCGGGCTGCGGGGAGGACGCCATGGCCGCCGCGCCGGACGGCGTCGCGCTGCACGTGCGCCTGCACCTCGCCGACAAGGCGTTCCCGACGCTGCTGCTTTTTCACGGCAACGGCGAGATCGCCTCGGACTACGACGCGCTTGCGCCGCAGATCGCCGGCATCGGGCTCAATCTGGCGGTGGCGGAATTTCGCGGCTACGGCCGCTCGCAGGGCGTGCCGCAGGCCGCGACGCTCGAAAGCGACGCCCTGGCGGCCTTTACTTTCGTGAAGGCGCGTCTGGCGCAGGCCCAGGCCTCGCCGCGCATCCTCGTCATGGGCCGCTCGCTCGGCAGCGCCTGCGCCTTGGCCCTGGCCGCGTCGCGGCCGCAGGAGATCGACGGGCTCGTCATCGAAAGCGGCTTCGCCGGAACGCTGGCGCTGCTGCGCGTGCTCGGCGTCGATTCGGGGCGCTACGGCATCACCGAGGCCGACGGCTTCGGCAACCTCGCGCACATCGGGCGCTACGCCGGGCCGACGCTCGTCATCCATGGCGCGGCGGACGACCTCATCGACCCGAACGAGGCGCGTCGGCTTTTCGCCGCCTCCCCGGCCAGGGACAAGGAACTGCTCCTCATCCCCGGGGCCGGGCACAACGACCTGTTCCTCGTCGGCAGGCGGCGCTACCTGGAGGCCCTGTCGCGGCTGCCCGCCCGGGACCCGGGGCAGGCGCAGGGGACGCGCGCCCCGTCCCTGCCGTAACGGCGCACGCGCGCAAAAGGAGCCGCCCATGCGGACGCGACACGCGCAGGAATCGGACTATCCCGGCATCATCGCCGTGCTCGACGCCTGGTGGGCCGAAAATCGCAAGATGACGGACATGCTGCCGCGCCTTTTTTTCAAGCACTTCCACGACACGAGTTTCGTCGTCGAAGAAGGGGGCGCGGCCGTCGCCTTCCTGATCGGCTTCATTTCCCAGACCGACCCGCGCCAGGCGTACGTCCATTTCATGGGCGTCCATCCGCAGCACCGCCGCAAAGGCCTGGCGCGCTCGCTTTACGCCCGCTTCTGCGACGCCGTGCGCCGGCGCGGCTGCGAGGAGGTGCGCCTGCTCACCTCGCCGGCGAACAAAAATTCCATCGCCTTCCACACGCGCATCGGCTTTACGATCGAACCGGGCGACACGTTCGCTGGCGACGTCCCCGTGCACAGCGATTACGACGGCCCCGGCGAGGACCGCGTCCTCTTCGTCAAACGCATCGCCCCCTAACGCCCCCCCTTTCGGGAGGTCCAGGAGGGGGTGACCCCCTCCTGGCCGCCGGAGGCATCTTCCCCTCCCTCTTCCCCTGCCCCTTAAAACACTTCCGCTTCGAACCAGAACAAGGTCGTGGCCGGATCGCGCCAGCAGCCGGGCTCCATGCCGGCCTTGCGGCAGGTCTGGTCAAGGAACGTCTCGCGGTCCCAGCCCCACTCCACGGGCACCTGCGGCAACAGCAGCCCCGAGCGGCCGCCCCGGCGCACGAGCAGCCCATGGCGGCCCACGGTCACGAGCGCGGGGTCGGGACACGGCGTCAGGGGGCTTAGGACCGAAATCTCCACGGCGACATGTTCGAATTCCTCGCGCGACAGCGGCGGAAAGCGCGGATCGCCGAAAGCCGCGGCCTCGGCCATCTCGCCGATGGTCTCGAAAAGGGGCGCATCGCCGACGATGTGGCCGATGCAGCCGCGAAGCCGGCCGCGAAGCGTCAGCGTGACAAAGGCGCCGTACGGTTCGCGCAGCAGCTCCGAAGGCGGCTCGGGCAGGCCCGCCTTGCGCCCGGCCAGTCGCGCGGCGATGCGCAGCCGCACGAGATTCTTGAGATAATCCTTTTCCTGATCCGTCAGAACAAACCGGAAAGCATCCATGAACAGCCCTCCTTGCGCTCCGCTGCGCTTACGCCTTGGCCTCGCGGCAGCATTCGCCGAGCAGGCCGTAGAACTCGCCGGTCATGGCCTGCATGAGAAAATGGCACTCCGTGGGAAAGGGGCGCGTCGGAATGCCGTGTTCCTGCAAAAAGGTCAGGGTCTCGGGCGCGAGTCCCCGGCCATGGGCGTAGATCACGGGCAGGGACAGGCGCAGCAGGGCCTCGCCCGCGGCGTGGCTCCATTTCCCGGGCCGGGCCTTGGCCGCGCGGCGCACGGCCAGCACGGTCTGCAAAAACGCCTCCTCGCCGCAAAAGCGCAACGACGCGTAATAATGGCGGCAGAAGGGAAAGCGCCCCAGGTAGTCCCGGAAGATCACCTGCTCGCGGAACTCCTTGTACCATTCCGCAAACCGGCCCGACAGCCGGGCCGCCTCGGCATGGGCCGTGACGAAGGAGCCGAACCGGGTCACGGACGCCTCGGCCAGGACGAGGCGTCCCACCTCCCCGGGCGCGGCGTCGCGGCAGAAATAGATGGCCGGGATGCCGCCCACGGAATGGCCGACGAGAATGAGCGGCGACGGCCGCAGCCCGTGCGCTCCGGTCAGGTGGTCGATGACGGCGCGCAGCCGCGCGGCGCTGGCCTCCATGGAATAATCGCGGCTGCCCGCCGGGCTTGCGCCATGCCCGGCCATGTCCCAGGCCACGATGCTCGCCCCGTCCAGGTAGCGCGTTTCGAAGGCATCCTCGAAGGCCAGGTGGGAGTCGCCGAGGCCATGCAGGCAGACCACGGCCGGCGCGCGGCCCAGGGCGATCCTGGCCCGCACGAACACCAAGCCGTCACCGGTCGGCACGAGGATGTCGCGGACTTCCCCGTCGCCGCGCCTGCCTGTCGCAACAAATTTCACCATAATCTTGACCGCAACCTCTCGCTCCTTGTAACCCTATCCATAATCGTCGGCATCCGCCAGCCGCATCGAATCCGTCGTCGGCAGGCATGCACACCCCCTTACAACAGGCAGGCGCCCTCCATGAAACTCACGATCTCCGCCAGACTGGGCCTGGGCTTCGGACTGGTACTCGCGGCCATGGCCACGAGCACGCTGCTGCTCTCCTCCTCCTTAAGCGCGGTGCGCCAGCAGGCGGCGCACATCCACGACGAGACCCTGCCTCTGGCGGACGTGGCGGCGCGCATGCAATTCGCATCCGTGGACGTGCAACAGTTCCTCACCGATGTTTCGGCAACCGGGGAGGAGGACGGCTTTGGCGAGGCCGAAGAAGCGGCCAAGGGTTTTCACGACGGCGTGGCCAAATTCAAAGGAATCGCCCGCGCGCGCGGCGACGACGCCCTGCGGCGCGAGATCGAGGCCATCGCCTCGGATTTCGAGGCCATGTACGCGGTCGGAGTGCGCATGGCCAGATCCTACATCAAGGACGGCCGCGAGGCTGGCAACGTGTTGATGGAAGATTTCGACGCCCGCACAACGGCCCTGGCCAAGCGCATCAATCCGCTCAAGGAAAGCCAGTTCGCGGCCACGGACGCCCAGGTCGCGGCGGTGGTCGCCTCCCTGGCCTCGGACCTGCATCTGCAATACCTCCTGCTGGCCATCTCCCTGGTCATCGGCGCGGGCACGGCCTGGCTCGTCTCGCGCGGCATCCTGCGCCAGCTCGGCGGCGAACCCGAAACCGTGGCCGACATCGCCCGGGAAGTGGCGGCCGGACGCTTCGAAAACGTCCAGGCGGTCTGCAGCTCCCTGCGCCACGACTGCGGCGTCATGGCCGTCATGGCCGAGATGGCCGGAAAACTGCGCGGCCTCTTCCAGGACATCGAAGCGGGGAAACAGGCGGCCGAGGCCAAAAGCGCCGAAGCCGAAAAGAGCCGCCGCGAGGCCGAAGAGGCCACCGCCCGGGCCGAACGGGCAAGGCTCGAAGGCATGGCCGAGGCCGCCACGCAGCTCGAGGACCTGGCCGATGTGGTGGCCCGGGCCGGCAACGCCCTGACCGACCGTGTGGCGATGGTTTCCGACGGCGCGGGGCGACAGCGCGACCGCACGACTTCCACGGCCACGGCCATGGAGGAGCTGAGCGCCACGGTGATGGAAGTGGCGCAAAACGCCGGGCGCGCCGCCGAAAGCGCCCAGGCCGCCCGCGAAGGCGCGCACGAGGGACTTGCGGCCACGGACGAGGTGACGCGTTCCATCGACCGGGTGCGGGAGCTTTCCGAAGGGCTCAAGACGGGCCTCGACGCCCTGGGCGAGCGGGCCAAGGGCATTGGAGCCATCATGGGCGTCATTTCCGACATCGCGGACCAGACCAACCTCCTCGCGCTCAATGCCGCCATCGAGGCCGCCCGCGCCGGCGACGCCGGACGCGGCTTCGCCGTGGTCGCCGACGAGGTCAGAAAGCTCGCCGAAAAGACCATGCAGGCCACGGGAGAGGTGGCCGCGGTCGTCACCGCCATCGACGGGGCCGTGCGGGAAAACGTGGCCGGCATGGACACGGCCGTGGCCGCCGTGGCCGCGACCACGGAACTGGCCGGCAAATCGGGACAGTCCCTGCGCCAGATCGTGGCCATGACCGAGAAGACCACGGAGGAAATCGGCCTCATCGCCACGGCCACGGACCAGCAGACCGCGGCGTCCGACGAAATCAACCGCGCCCTGGCCGACATCAGCCTCGTGTCCGAGGAGACGGCCCAGGGCATGGACGACGCCAAGGAGGAGCTCGACCGGCTTTCGCAGTCCGCAGCGAGCCTGGCCTCGCTGATCGACGGCCTGCGCCGGCAAACGCCCCAGGCCCTGCCCCGCTGAACCGCCCTGCGCCGCCTCCGAAAAAAAGCCCGGACCGCGTGCGGCGGCCCGGGCTTTTCATTGCCGGAGAGGATGGCAAACGGATCAGCGCACGCCGCGCTCGTTGAAAAAGGAACTGTATTTCTTGTCCGTGCCCTTGATGTGNNAGCCAGTTCTTGAGGAAGTTCATGACCTCCGTGGTCAGGGCGGCCCGGTTGGCGCGGAAGTCATTGCCGAAGGCGATGACCTGGTCCACGAACTTCTCGTGTTCCTTGCGGTGGTTGAGGTAGCCGGGATACTTGTACTTCTCCATGAGCTTTTCCTCGAAGCCGAAATGCTCCACCGCGTATTCTTCCAGTTCGCACAGGATCGACTCCACCTGCCCCTTGCCCTTGCCCGTGCGCATGGCCTCGTGCAGGTCGC
>DQED01000344.1 GCA_003525525.1 Desulfovibrio sp. | reverse complement strand
GCCGCCGACCAGCTTCGGCCGGCCCGCGGCGGCGAGGTCGGCCGCGGCCCGGGCGAAAAGGATCGCATAGGGCAGCACCACGAGCGGCAGCCAGCGCGTGGTGTTGGAAAAGGCCGCGAACAGGATGGGCAGGGTCTTCTTGAGGCCCAGCTGGTAAAAAAGCATGCCCGGCAGGGTGCGCGAGCCGGAAACGAGCAGCACGCCGACCACGGCCGTGACGAAAAGCGCCGAGAGCTCGGGGGTTTTGCGCGCGCGGAAGGCGTAGGCGAAGACGCAAAGCGCCACGGCCACGGCCGCGAGGTGCCAGGGCACGTCGAGGCCCACCGGGATGGGGTAGACGTATTCCGTGTCCATACCCGGGCGCAGGCGCAAAAGCGCCGAAGCGTCCACGGGCTGGCTCGTGGATTCGTGGTAGGCCTCGCGCCGGGGCAGCTCCGTATCCACGGTCACGTCGCCCTCGGCCGAGACGGAAAGGCCCCAGCCGTGGCGGATCGCCCCCTTGCCGAAGTAGTCGCCGACAAAGGGGGCCATGAAATGGATGTTCATGGCCACGGCCACGAGCCCCAGGCTAACGAACACGGCGCACAAGGCGAGCCGCTTTTTGCCGCCGCACAGCACGCGCCAGGCGAAGGCGATGGTCAGCATGGCCGTGGCGGACATGCCCACGCCCGGATGCAGGGAGGTGAGGCCGAGGAGAAAGCCTGTCAGCACCGTGTAATAGAAAACGCCGGGCTTCGCGTCCTCCACGCGCGCCATGAGCGCCTGCGCGGCGAGGATCACCAGCGGCAGGAGCGCGTAGCCGGCGAGCATGGGCATGTGCCCGGCCACGATGCGCGACAGGGCGTAGGGCGAGAAGGCGTAGAAGACCGCGGCGACCCCGGCGTAAAGCGGCGACAGGCCCTGGCGGCGCGCCAGGGGCCACATGGCCGCGCCCGCGCAAAAGGTGAGCGCAAGGGGCAGCCATTTGGACACTGCCTCGCCGCCGGCCACGGAAAACGGCCAGAGAACCCACCAATAGAGCAGTTCGAGCTTGAAATAGTGGTAGCGGCCGGTCTCGAAATAATCGTCCCAGGTGGACAGATGCCGCCAGGCCATGTCGCGGAACTGCCCGGCAAAGGCCGGCACGCCCCAGTCCCAGGTATGGCCGACCATGCCCGGCCGCGACAGCACGCCGGAAAACGCGAGCAGGACCAGGATCGCGAGCGCGATCATGGCCCCGAGCACGACTGCCGTCTTCCGTCCCATCATTGTTCTCTTGCGCCCCGCTGTCCTAAATCTCTCGTCCGCCGCGCCGCTGCATTCAAAGGCGCGTGCATATCAACCTTCACCCCGCCGAGGGGGTCCGGGGGGNNGGGGGCATCATGCCCCCCGGCGGAGAGGTCCAGGAGAGGCAGAGCCTCTCCTGGCGGCTTCGAAGGACGCGTCGAAGATGGCCGACCAGCGGTAGCGCTCCATGTAGGCCACGGCGGCGCGACCCATGGCGCGCCAGGCGTCGGGATCGCCGACCATGGCGGCCACGGCCTCTTCCACGGCCTGCGCCGTGTAGGCGGCCACGATGCCCGCGCCTTCGCGCGCCACGTCCTTGGCGATCTCCGGCACGTCGGTGATGATCACGGGCAGGCCGCAGGCCAGGTAGTCCTTGACGCGGCTGGGGTCGGCCCAGCGCGAGAGGTTGTTGTCCGTGGGCCGGTACAGGGCCAGGCTCACGTCGAATTGCGGCAGGGTTTCGAGCACCTTGTCGTGGTTCATGACCCCGTGCAGGACCACCGAATCGCCAAGCGCGCGCAGGCGCGGCTCGAAGGGCGCGTAGACCGCCCCGTCCTCCACGGCGTTGTTGGGCGTTTTGCCGATGACGTGCAGACGCAGCTCCGGAAAGCGCGCAAGCAGGCGCGGCCAGGCCTCGATGACGAGGTCCACGCCCTTGGACGGGCTGAGCGCCCCCAGGAGCACGAGGTCGCGGGGCGTGCGCCGCGACTTGTCGGCGAGCGTGATCTTTTCCAGGTCCACGCCCACGGGCACGAGCACGTTGCGCGCGTCGGGCAGGCCCTGCTCGCGCCGCACGTCCACGATGCGCGGCGAGATGTTCCAGGCCGCGTCGCAGTGGCGCACGCAAAAACGGTCCAGGGCGTGGTAGATTTTATTGAGCACGGGATTGGCGAAGCGCCCGGGCATCCAGTCGATGGTGTAGAAGACCACCCGGTCGATCAGGCCGCATTTCTTGAGCGCGATGGCCACCACGGCGTTTAACGGATCGCAGGCCACGCAGTCGTTGTAGCGCCCGCCGAGCAGGAAGAAAAAGACCAGCGAGCACAGCGCGTCCTTGACGTAGGTCAGCAGGTTGGGCAGGGCCCAGCCGACGCGGCGCTTGTCCTTGGTCAGCTTTCCGCCCACGTACTTGCGCGCCAGGGAGCGGCGGTCGGAGCAGTAGTGAAACGGGTGATAGATGACGCCCAGCACGTCGCTGCGGTGGCGCAGGTAGTTTTCCAGGGCTTCCGAGGGGCCGGCGAGGTCCGTGATGTGGCTTATAAGGAGTGCTTTGGCGAAGCGCATGGCGATCCTGTGCGGTCTTTTACGAGGATGGGCCGGCGACGGAGCCGGTCGGGGCTTGAGGTAGCCGTATCGCCCGGGGAAATCAAGGCGGGCCTCGGCGCGCAGTCTTGCGGCGTTGCCAAGGGCCGCGGCCTGGGCTAGCCTCGGTGTACTCCAGGAGAAGGAAGCACCGCATGGAACATCCCCGGGCCAGACACGATCTCGAATTCATTCCCTTCGACCACGAGGGCCGGCAGATGATCCTCGTGCGCGACCGGCTGGGGCTCGTGCCCTACGGCACGGGCGTGCCGCCGGGGCTGTTGCCGATCCTCGCGCTCATGGACGGCCTGCGCTCCCTGGACGACCTGGCCCGGGAGATCACGGCCCTGCAGGGCGGGCGCAGCGTCTCGCGCGAGGACATCCTCGCCGTGCTGGCCGAGCTGGACCAGGCGGGGCTGCTCGACACCGAACGCTACCGCGCCGCCAAGACGCAGGCTGCGGCGGATTTCGCCGCCAAGCCCATACGCGAGGCCGTTTTCGCCGGCCAGGCCTATCCCGACACCCGGGCGCTGCTCGCCCCCTACCTCGACGCCATCCTGGCCCTCGCGCCGCAGGATGCCCCGGCCCTGCCCGCGGGCGCGCGCCTACTCGGCATCATCGCCCCGCACATCGACCCCGAGGCGGGCAAGGCCGCCTACGGCGCGGCCTACGCCCCCCTGCGCGGGCTTGCGCCAAAACGCGTGGTGGTGCTCGGCGTCGGGCATCAAATCATACGGGGCCTCTACTGTCTGACGAACAAATCGTATGCCACGCCGCTCGGCGACGTGCCCGCCGACGCGGCGGCCGTGGCCCGGCTGCGGGCTGCCGGC
>DQED01000026.1 GCA_003525525.1 Desulfovibrio sp. | reverse complement strand
CTCCTTGAACCTGTTGTCGCGGATTTGCCCGATTCAGGCCGTCTCGTCGGCGAGCACGCCCCGGGGCGATTCGGGCGTCGCCGGGCGGGGGGAAGCCTCCGTCGCGGGCAGCGCGCCATGACGGCCGGCGAAGGACGCGTCGGCCCGGGCGTTGTCCGCGGCCACCCCCTGTTGGACGTTGTCCGTCCAGGATTTGTATTCCGGGATGACCGGCAACAGGGGCGGCGAAGCGTTGTCGGTGGTATTCATGCCGCAGCTCCAGGCGCCGTCGCGCCTGCCCTTTTCATACGATCTCGGCCGGCTCCTGGCAAGGCGCGCCCGGCGGCGACCGGGGACGGCGCAGCCGCTTTTCAAAGCACGCGCGCGCTGTTATGGCAACGGGCGGGAGGAATTGTCGTGCGCATCAAGATGTTGGAGCTCTTAAGCGGCGCGGAGCAGGCCTCGGGAACGGCCGTGGTCATCGACGTGTTCCGCGCCTGTTCCGTGGCCTGCTACGCCTTCGCCGGCGGCGCGGCGCGCATATTGCCCGTGGACACTGTGGAAGAGGCCCATGCCCTCAAAGCCGCGCATCCCGACTGGCTGCTCGCGGGCGAGCGGCACTGCCTGAAGCTGCCGGGCTTCGACTTCGGCAACTCGCCAAGCGAAATCCAGGCGGCGGACCTTGCCGGCAAGACCCTGGTGCACGCCACCTCGGCCGGCACGCGGGGACTCTTCGCCGCCATGGCCTCGGCCGAACGCGTGCTGACCTGCGCCTTCACCAACGTCACGGCCACGGCCAGGGCCCTGNNGTCTCCATCGTGGCCATGGGCAAGGCCGGGGTTTCCCACGCGCCGGAAGACAAGCTGTGCGCCATGTACCTGGCCAACCTGATCCAGGGCGTGCCCAACGCCTTCGAGGCCATCCCGAACTTCCTGCGCAAGGCCCCCACGGCAGCGATCTTCTTCGGCGAAACGGCCATCGTGCCCGAGGAGGATTTCGACCTGTGCCTGAACCTCGACGCCTTCGACTTCTACCTCGAAGCCGAACGCCTGCCCGACGGCCGGCCGGCGCTGGCCAGGAAAACGCTTCCCCCGGACGCCGCGCCGGCGACCGCCTGATGTTTTCCCACGCACCGACCGATCAACACGACGTACGACTACGGATCAGGCGACAAGCGCAGAGGCGTGGCCATGCTGCATAAAGCGACGGCAAGCATACGGGAAGAAATGTATTTCGCGGTTTCCCCTCTGATGATCTTCCCGCAAACATTGGGGAAATTCCGTGTTTTCATCCGCCAGGCGGGCAACTTCGTCCTCTACGCCGCGGAAAACGAACAGTTCACCCCGCGCCACAGGCAAAAGCTGCATGACGCGGGCGTGACCGAGGTCTACATCCGCGGGGAGCAGCGGCCCGATTTCAACCGCTACATCGAAAAGCACCTGCCCAATATTCTCGCCGACAACGGCATTCCCGTGGAGGAGCGCTGCAAGGTCCTCTACAACGCCTCCGAAGCCGTGGTGCGCGAGGTGTTCGAGACGCGCCTGCCCAAGGGCATCGGCAAGAAGGAATACGCCCGCGTCGTCGCGCTGGTCGAAAAAAGCATCAAGTTCCTGGCCATGGACGAATCGCTCAAGCGCATCGCCGCCCTGGCCGCCCACGACTATTCCGTGCACACCCACAACGTGCAGGTCTTCGTCTACACCACGGCCCTGCTGCAAAGCATGAAGGCCGACGACTACACGCAGGTGCAGGCCGGCATCGGGGCGCTGCTGCACGACATCGGCAAGACGCGCATTCCGAACGAAATCCTGTCCAAGCCCGGCCCCCTGACCCCGGAGGAGCGGCAGGTCATCAACACGCATCCGGCCAAGGGCCTGGCCTTGTGTCAGGAGGTGCCGCTGTCGCAGACCGCCTGCCACTGCATCCTCATGCACCACGAGCGCATGGACGGCGGCGGCTACCCGGGCGGCCTGGCCGGCGAGCTCATCCCGCCCTACGTCCGGGCCCTGACCGTGGCCGACGTCTACGACGCCCTGACCACGAAACGACCCTATGCCGACGCCATGCAGCCCTTCCAGGCGCTGCGGCTCATGCGCGACGAGATGATCGACGCCTTCGACGCGGACGTGTACAAGCGCCTGGTCATGATTCTAAGCGGCGCGAACATGGTTTAAGGAGCACCCATGGCCTTTTCCCGCATCCAGTTCCGGCCGACGGAGACCAAGGTCGCCTGCCCGAGCTGCGGCAAGCAGCTGACATACGAGCGCTCGTGCCTGCGCATCATGCTCACCTGCCACGGCTGCGGCCGGGAATTCGACCCGGCCGACTACGTGGACCAGCTCGACGACGACTTCGACGAAGTCTACGCCAACGTGCCGCTCGACCGCATGTAGGGACGCGCGTCCTCGTGCGGCTCTAGCCGCAATGCGTGGCGATGTAGCGCCCGAGACGGTCCAGGCCTTCCTCGATGTTCTCCAGGGAGTTGGCGTAGGAAAAGCGCAGGTGCCCCTCGCCGCCCGGGCCGAAGTCGATGCCCGGGGTCACGCCCACATGCGCCTTCTCCAGGATGTCGTAGGCCAGGGCCAGCGAATCGGGGTTCAGGTGGTCGGCGCGCACGAACACGTAGAACGCGCCCGTGGGCTCGGTGCGCGGGGCGAGCCCCAGCTTCGTCAGCCCGGCGAGCAGCGCCTTGCGCCGCGTGTCGTAGGTCCGGCGCATGGCCTCGGCCGCTTCCAGGCCTTCCTCGGAAAGCGCGGCCACGCCCGCCCACTGCGCCACCGATGACGCGCAGATGAACAGGTTCTGCTGGAGCTTCTGCAAAATCCCCATCATGGGCCGCGGCGCGATGAGATAGCCCAGGCGCAGGCCGGTCATGGCGAAGCGCTTGGAAAAGCCGTTCAAAACCAGCGCGTCGTCGGAAAATTCCAGGGCGCAGCGCGCCCGCCCCCCATACGTCAGGCCGTGGTAGATCTCGTCGGAAATCACCGGTACGCCCATGGCGCAGGCCGCCTCGTACGTCGCGTCCGGGGTGAGCGTTCCCGTGGGGTTGGCCGGGGAGTTGAGCAGGATGCCGGCGGTCAGTCCGTCCACGCTGTCCATGATGGCCTGCGGCGTGAACTGGAAACCGTCCTCTTCGGCCACGGGCACGTAGCGCGGCGTAATCCCGGTGAAGCGCAGGAAGTTGGGGTAGCAGGCATAGGCCGGGTCCGTGAGCAGCACGTGCGCCCCGGGCCGGGCCAGCACGCCGAAGGCGAGCAGCATGGCCGGCGAGGTGCCGCCCGTGACCAGGATGCGCTCCGGATGCACGTCCACGCCGTACTCGTCGGCGAACAGACGGCAGATGGACTCGCGCAGCTCGACCACGCCGAGGCTGTGCGTGTAGTGCGTGCGGCCCTCGGCCACGGCCTTTTGCGCGGCTTCCTTGACGCAGTCGGGAATGTCGAAGTCCGGTTCGCCGATTTCCAGGTGGATGACGCGGTTCCCCGCGGCCTCGATGGCCTGGGCGCGTTCCAGGATGTCCATGACGAGAAACGACGTGATGTCCTTGCAAGCGGGATTCATGAGGCGTGGTTCCTGTTGGGAGTGGGGAAAGGGGTGCGGGCCCGCGCGGGAAAAACGTGCAAGCCGCTCAGCGCAGCATCTTCGAATTCCGTAGTCTTTTTCTTAAAAAATACTGTCGTATTGTAAGGGTCACAACACTATTCGCAGGGCGGCCCGGGCTGCGCCTGCGGCTTCTGTTCCGGCTGCTGCTGCCAGACGCCCGAGGGATGGGCGTAGCGGTCGTTTAGGGACTGGATGAACTTCTCGCTGTCGGCGATGACCGAGGAGAGGATCTTGCGGTACTTCTGGCCCCAGCCGGCCGGCTCGGAACAGTAAATCGAACGCCAGGGCGCGGTGTTTTTTGCCAGGGCGCGCAACAGCCCCTCGCGCACGGGGCCGTGGGCATACGCCTTCTCCACCACCCGGGCCACGGACGCGGCCGACCACTTGCGGGCCAGGAAATGCAGCCAGAAGCCGCCGCCCAGGCACAGGAGCAGGAAGGGAATCGCCCGCCAGGACTCGGCGAACACCCACTCCATCCAGGCCGGCGCAAAGCCGTACGTGAACGGATGCCCGGTCAGCACGTAGGCCGCCGCAAAAACGAAGGCCACGGCCCCGAACAGCGCCATGTCGCGGCGCACCACGCCCTTGCGCCAACGGATGAGCATGCCGCGCACCTCGGGCACGCGCACGTCCTCCACCTCGCGGGCCAGCTTCTCGAGCTCGCCCACGATGCGATACGCCCGCTCCACGCGCACCTGGTTCATGCGGTTGTGGATGGCGGCCATGTCCGCGTCGCGCTTGGCCTCGAACCGCTGGCGCAGCGCCTCGTCGGGAATGGGCACCGCCGCCGTGGGCGCGTAGATGCGGTAGAACTTCCCGGCCGTGAGCCCCTGCTGGGCCAGCGCGCGCTGCCACGCCCCCACCACCTCCTCGGGGTTGTCCTCCCGGGCGGCGATGTCCATCTGGTTGAGGATGTAGATGAACTTGTTGGAGTCGCGACGGTTGATCGTCGCGGCGACAAGGTGGGTGAGCGTGTCGCGCATGGCCCCGGGTTCGGGACGACGGGCGTCGAACAGGACCAGCACGAGGTCGGACAGGTCCATGATGTAATTGGTGATGCGCAGCGTCGAAGTGCGCTGGGCGTCGGCGTCGAAACCCGGGGAGTCGATGAGGATGAGCCCCCGCAGCTTGTCGCTGGGACTGGTCTTGAGGCGGATGTAGGAGTCGATGCGACCGCCCTCGCCGGGTTCGACCTTTTCCAGCTCCTCGCTCATCTTGTAAAACGGAAACCGCAGGTCGGCATTGAGCGCCGTGCCCGGCAACACGCGCGATTCGCCGGCCGCGTTGTAGCAGATGACCGTGAACTTGTCGTCCACGGCATGGGAACCGGTCTGCTGCACGGGCGTGCCGAGATAATAATTGATGAAGGTGGATTTGCCGGCGGAAAACGGCCCCAGCACGGAGATGAGCGGCCACCAGGCGATCTGGGAAATCGTGGATTGGTCGTTGCCGAGAAGCCCGATGCCCCGGCACACCTTGTCGAGCTTGCCGAAACTGCCGACCGCTTCCACCAGAAGCGGATTTTCCAGTTGCAGGTGTTCCTTGAGGCTGGCCAGTCTGTCGCTCAGTCTACCGTCTTCCATGCGCCCCCCCGCCAATGAAGAATGGCCCTACCTATCCAATACTTCGAGCTTCGTCGAGAAGGGCCGTGGCCGTAACCGGCAGGAAACATCCGTTTCTTCCCCCGCAAACCCCTTGCCGCCGCGCGCGCCTTGCCGCTATCCCCAGGAGAAACGCCCGCGCCGCCTCCCCGGCCGCGACAAGCCGCCAACGCCGCAACAAGGAACGCGCCATGCATGAAGAATCGCTCGGCAATGTCATCCGCGACTTCCTGACCGGCGAGGAAATCGCCGAAACCTCCTACGAGGAATTCCGCCAGGCCCTCGCCCGGATGCTCGTGGAGGAAAAAGGCTACCCCAAGGATCGCCTGGCCTCCAAAACCGGAGTCTGCTTCCCCGTGGACGGGTCGGAATACACGCGCATGATCGACCTCTACGCCACGGACGCCGCCGGCAACCCGCTGCTGTTCGTCATCTTCTGCTCCGGCGAACCCGGCTCCTACATGCGCGAAGCCCTCGCCGCCGCGCGCATTTTCCAAGACGGCGGCGTCCCCCTCGTCCTGGTCACCGACACCCACGACGCCGTGCTCCTCGAAGCCGCCACAGGACGCGAACTCGGACACGGCATGCGCGGTATCCCCTCCTGGGAACACGCGCAAGCCCTGCACGCCCCCGTCCCCGTCCTCTCCGAGGAAGCGCGCAACCGCGAACGCCGTATCCTGTTCGCCTACAGCGAATTCCTCGCCGACGGCTGCTGCCAAGGCGCATGCCGCCCCAAGGCCAAGGGGTGAAGGGGGAGATAAGGGGAAGAGGAGAGGAGGAAGAGGCCTCCGGCGGCCAGGAGGGGATGATCCCCTCCTGGACCTCCCCGACGGGGGATGGGCAGGCGGATGGAAAGGCGGTCGGTGCGCGGTGCGTCGGACCCGTCTTCGTTCCGGCTGCTCCGCGCCACGACGCCGGACGGGGGGACCGGGGGGAGTGACTCCCCCCGG
>DQED01000434.1:8331-8455 GCA_003525525.1 Desulfovibrio sp. | reverse complement strand
CGGCCGGCCATGACGTTTTCGAGGACGGAGAGCGAGGTGAAGACCTCGAGGTTCTGGAAGGTGCGCACGACGCCTGTCGCGGCCCGGCGATGGGGGGGCAGGCCGAGCAGGTCTTCGCCGCCGA
>DQED01000434.1:0-8224 GCA_003525525.1 Desulfovibrio sp. | reverse complement strand
TCGGCTTCGGTCAGGGCATGGATGCCGCCGAAGCGCACGGTGACGCCCGCGACGTCGAGCAACGGGGGCATGGAGGGCGAAGGAGCCTGGCCTGTGGCGGTCATGACCGGCCTCCGCGCCGCAGCCGGCGGGACAGGCGAGAAAGGCCCCCGGCGAGGCCGTCCGGCAGAAACATGATGGTAAGCACCAGGATCGCGCCGTAGACGAGGATGTCGATATCTTCGAATTCGCGCAGGGCCTCGGGCAGGGCCGTGAGGAAAAACGCGCCGGCGACCGATCCCCAGATGCTGGCCATGCCGCCGAGCACGACCATGACCACGAGCTGCACGGAAAAGGAGAAGCCGAAGGAGGCCGGGGCGATGAAGCTCAGGTAATGCGCGTAGAGCACGCCGGCAAGGCCGGCGAGGCCGGCGGAGAGCACGAAAACGAAGCGCTTGTGCGCGGCGATGTCGACGCCCAGGCTCGCGGCGGCCTTTTCGCTCACGTGCAGCGCGCGAAGCGCCCGGCCGGTGCGCGATTTCATGAGGTTGAGCGAGGCGAGCACCACGAGCGCGAGCACCACGGCCATGAGGTTGTAGTAGGAGAGGTCGGAATCGAAATCGAAGCCGGCGAGCGACAGGCGCGGAATGCCGACGTAGCCCGAGGGGCCGCCCGTCCACTCCACGGCCTCGTTGAAGACGATGGAGACGATGATGCCGAAGCCGAGCGTGGCCATGGCCAGGTAATGGCCCTTGAGCTTGAGCGTGGGCGCGGCCACGATCCAGGCCACGGCCACGGACAGGAGCACGCCAAGGGTCATGCCCACGGGGATGGGCAGGGAAAAGCGCGTGGTGGCGATGGCCGTGGCGTAGGCGGCCATGCCGTAAAAGGCCGCGTGGCCGAGCGAAATCTGGCCGGCGTAGCCCATGAGCAGATTGAGGCCCACGGCGATGACGGCGCTCAGGCAGCCCAGGATGCAGATGCTCAGGTAGTATTCGTTGGGCAAAAGGTAGGGCACGGCCAGGAGCGCCAGGAGAAAAACCCCGGCCTGGACGGCGTTTTTGCCAAGAAACGCCGGCTTCATACGCGCTCCACCCCGGCCTTGCCGAAAAGCCCCGAGGGTTTGACGAAAAGCAGCAGCAGAAGGACGATGAAGGCGAAGGCGTCCTTGTAGCCCGAGGCGACGTAGCCCGCGCCGAAGGCTTCGAGCACGCCGAGGAGGAGCCCGCCGGCGGCCGCGCCGAAGGGGTTGCCGAGCCCGCCCAGGATGCAGGCGGCGAAGCCCTTGAGCCCGAGCATCATGCCGACGTCGTAGGCGGTCATGGTGATGGGCGCGAGGATGGCTCCGGCGGCCGCGCCGATCAGGCCGCTTAGGCCGAAGGAGAGCAGCGCCATGCGGGCCACGGAGATGCCGACGAGGCTCGCGGCCTTCTTCTGGCAGGCGCAGGCGAGCATGGCCTTGCCCTGGATGGTGGCGGAAAAAAAGAGCTTGAGCGCCGCCAAAAGCGCCAGCGTCACGGCGAGCACCCACAGGCTTTGCGGCTGGATGGCCGCGCCCAGGGCCATGATCGGCTTGACCCCGGAAAAGGCCGGCAGCACGACGGTGTCCTTGCCGAAGGCGAGCATGGCCCCGCCGCGCAGCAGGATCGAGACGCCGATGGTGATGATGACGGCGTTGATGGCCGGCGCGCCGGCGAGCGGCCGGATGGTCAGTCGCTCCATGAGCGCGCCGACCACGGCCGTGGCCAGGCAGGCGCACAGCACGGCCGCGACGAGCGGCATGCCCGTGCCGGCGAACCATACGGCCAGCATGCCGCCGAGCATCACGAACTCGCCCTGGGCGAAGTTGATGATCCCCGTGGTGTTGAAGATCATCGTGAACCCGAGCCCGATCAGCCCGTAGGCCGCCCCCTGGGTGAGTCCGGATACGAGGTATTGCGGCGCGCCGGAAAACATCAGTCGCCGACGATGCCCCAGTCGCCCTTTTCAATGCGCAGCATGATGAAGGCGTCGGGACCGAGGCCGGCGTGGTCCTCGGGCGAATAGGTGAAGATGCCGCCGATGCCGGGGAAGGCCTTGGTCTTTTCCAGGGCGTCGCGGATGGCCTGCGGCTTGTCCGAGCCGGCGTCGCTTATGGCCTTGACCGCCAGATGCAGCGAATCGTAGCCGTGGCCGCCAAAGGTCGAGACCGGGGCATTGAACTTCTCGCCGTAGGCCTTGGTGTAGGCCACGAGCTGGGCCTTTTCGGGGTCGCTGTCCGGGAGCTTGTCGGCAGCGGTGATCTTGCCCGCGGGCAGGAGCAGCCCTTCGGCGGCGTCGCCGGCCAGCTCGATGAACTTTTTGCTGGCCACGCCGTGGCTCATGTACAGCGGCGTCTTCATGCCGAGCTGCACCCGGTTTTTCGCCACCACGGCCGGGCCGGGATTGGTGCCCCAGCAGATGACCGCGTCCGGGGACGCGCCCTGGATCTTGGTCAACTGGGCGGTCATGTCCGTGTCCTTGGGGCCGAAGACCTCGTCGGCCACGAGCGTGAAGCCGTCGGCCGGGATGAGCTCCTTGAGCACCTCGCGCCCGGCCTGGCCGAAGCCGTCGGACACGGTGAGGATGGCGAGATTCTTATACCCCTGCTTCCTGGCGTGGGACAGGATGCGCGCCACGGCCAGGCGGTCGGACGGCGCGACCTTGAACACGAACGGATTGACCGGCTTGGTGATCTTCTCCGCGGCGGAGCAGGAAATGAGCGGCACCTTGGCCGCGGCGGCCTTGCCCATCACGGCCAGGGAGTTGCCCGAGGTGGTGGGGCCGAGGATGGCGGACACGCGCTCCTTTTTCAGCAGCCGGTCCGTGGCCAGCACGGCCTTGTTCACGTCGGTCTCGTCGTCGAGGATGACGACTTCCAGCGGCCGGCCGAGCACGCCCCCGGCGGCGTTGATCTTGTCCACCTCCATCTGGATGGTGTTCTTCTCGGGCTCGCCCAGAAACGAGGCCGGCCCGCTGACGGACAGCACCGCGCCCAGGCGCACGGGATCGGCGGCCAAGGCGGCAGTAGCGGTCAGGATCAAAGCGCAAAAAGCGAAAACAGCGGCGTGCAGTCGCATGACGGGCTCCTTGACGGACATTCCCGCGCGGGAAGTCGTCTCTTCGATTCGCGTCCCGCTCCCATAGTCGAAAACGGGCATGATGGGAACCGCAAAACGGCGCGGATACGCCGTTTGTCGCGGCGCGTGCGCGCTACTCGCCAGGCAGCAGCCTGAAGTCGCCGCCCGAGACGGCGACCATGACGAACGCGTCCGCCGTGAGGCCGTTGTGGTCCTCGGGCGAAAAGGCGAACACGCCCGTGATGCCGGCAAAGCCCTTGACCTTCTCCAGGCTGTCGCGGATCGCCGCCGGCGAGGCGTCGCCCGCGTCGGCCACGGCCCGGGCCACGAGCATGAGCCCGTCGTAGGCATAGCCGCCAAACGCCGAAGCCGGCACGCCGAACCGCGCCTCGTAGGCCTTGGCATAGGCCGAAAGCGCCGCTTTCTGCGGATCGGCGTCGGGCAGCTGCCCATAGACCGTGAGCTTGCCCGCCGGCAGCAGCAGGCCCTCGGCCGCCTCGCCGGCCAACTCGATGAACTTCTTGCTCGCCACGCCATGGCTCATGTAAAGCGGCGTGGCCATGCCGAGCTGGACCCGGTTTTTCGCCACCACGGCCGGGCCGGGATTGGTGCCCCAGCAGATGACGGCGTCGGGCGAAGCGCCCTTGATCTTGGTCAGCTGCGCCGTCATGTCCGTATCCTTGGGGCCGTAGACCTCGTCGGCCACGAGCGTGAAGCCGTCGGCCGGAACAAGCTCCTTGAGCACCTCGCGCCCGGCCTGGCCGTAGCCGTCGGACACGGTGAGGATGGCGAGCTTGTTATACCCCTGCTTCCTGGCGTGGGACAGGATGCGCGCCACGGCCAGCCGGTCGGACTGGGCCGTCTTGAACACCCAGGGGCTCACGGGCCTGACGATCTTCTCCGCCGCCGCGCAGGACACGAGCGGCACCCGCGCGGCCACGAACTTGGGCGCAACCGCCAGCGTGTTGCCCGAAACCGTCGGCCCCACCACCGCCACGACGTTCTCTTTTTTCAGCAGCCTGTCCGCCGCCAATACCGCCTTGTTCACGTCCGTCTCGTCGTCGAGCACGACCACTTCCACCGGCCGGCCGAGCAACCCGCCCGCGGCGTTTATGGCCTCGGCCTGCATGGCCAGCGTGTTCTTTTCGGGCTCGCCCAGAAACGCGGCCGGGCCCGTCGCGGACACGATCGCGCCGATGCGGATGGGCTCGGCAGCCAGGGCGCAAGGAGCGAATGCAAGCAACGACCAAACGGCGATGAGCAGGGAAACAAGCGGCATGGGACCTCCGGGCGAAGTGTGGCATCGAATCTTCGGACAATAACCCGACCGCATACGGCATGGCGCGCCTTTGCACAATCGGATCATCATAATTATTGCCAACTACAAGCAAATCGTCCGCCGAACGCTCTTTGCGCCCAAACGGATTCCGTCCCGACTTGCCAATGTCGCTCCCCGTGGATTAAGCCGGAAAACAAGCATCTTATTCAGGAGGAGCCCGCCATGCAGACGTTTTTCCGCGCCCTGACGCTGGCCTTGGCCCTGACGCTGGCCGTGGCCGCTTCCGCCGCAGCCCAGGCCAAGGCCCCCGCCCCCCAGGCCGCTCCCGCGCCGGCCGACACAGGCGGCAAGAAAAACGACGACGCCCGCAAAACCCCCGTGGCCATCGAACACGACGACAACGACGCCGTGGGCACCCGCCTGGCCTACCGCCTCAAGGAACTGCTCGGCCGCTCGTCGCTCATGCAGCCCACCAGCAAGGACGAGAAAAAAATCGTCCTCGTGCTCAAAACCAAGGAAGAATTCCCCGGCCGCTCGGGCCTCAGCTCCATCTACTCCGTCAGCTGGCTCTTCTCCTCCAAGGAAGGCGCGCTCAAATACTTTCTCACCTCCGAAGCCGGCATCGTGGACAGCGCCGACATCGACCAGACCGCCGAGATGCTGCTCGGCAAGACCGACAAGCTGGCTTCGACGTACGGGTATCTGTTCTAGGGCGGTCGGGGAGACGAGGAGACAGAGAGGCGGGGAGAGGAAGCATGCAAGGCATCTTCCCCCTCTACTCCCCACCTTCTCCTCTACTCCCCTCTACAGAAACATCCCCCCCGAGACTTCGATGCGCTGGCCGGTGATCCAGCCCGCGCCGTCGTCGAGGAGCAGGGAGAGCGCCGCGCCGATGTCGTCGGCCTGTCCCACGCGCCCGAGCGCCGTCTGGGAGGCGATGAAGGCGTTTACCGCCGCGTTGTCGCGCACCTCGCCGCCGCCGAAATCCGTGGCGATTGCCCCGGGGGCAAGCACGTTGACGGCGATGCCGCGCGGACCGAGCTCCTTGGCCATGTAGCGGGTGAGCGCCTCCACGCCGCACTTTGCCGCCGCGTAGGCGGCGTAGCCCGGCAGGGAAAAGCGGGTGAGGCCGGAGGAGACGTTGACAATGCGCCCGCCGTCGCGAAGGCGCGGCAGCAGGGTCTGGGACAGAAAAAACGCGGCCTTGAGGTGCACGGCGACCATCTGGTCGAATTGCTCCTCGGTCGTGGTTTCGAAGGACGCGTCGATGCCGTAGCCGGCGTTGTTGACCAGGAAATCGAAATCGGTGCGGCCGAACGTTTCGCGAAGGGCCCCGTCCACGGCCGCGGCAAAGGCGGGGAAGGAGCCGCTTTTGGCGACATCAAGCGGCAGGGCCACGGCCTTGCGTCCCAGGTCCTTGACGGAGGCCACGACCTCGCGGGCCTGTTCCTCCTCCTTGCGGTAGGTGAGGATCACATCGCGGCCCTTGCGGGCCAGATGCAGGCACATGCTTTTGCCAAGGCCCCGGCTGCCGCCGGTGACGAGCGCGACTTTCATGAGGGCTCCTTCGGGTTCGTGTGGATGGGCGCGCGGGAATGCGCCCTGGCAACATACACCCTTCGGAGGCATTGTCGATGTCCCGGCGCGTCGCAGGCGCGTCAGTGCTTCGGGGCGTCTTTCGCGGCGGCAAGCAGGCGTTCCGCCAGCTCCGGCGCGGTCTCGGCCCAGTGCAGGTAGAGCGGGCGCAGCACCCGGGCGTGGAGCTTCGCGGCCGCGGCGCGGCGGGTTTGGACCAAGTCCGTAAGCGGCTGCGCCAGGAACCAGTCGGCAAAGGTTCGGGCGCGGTGCGCGGCGCGGTGCCCGGCATCGACCTTGGCCAGCCCGGAGGCCGCGACGCGGCGGCAACGCGCCGGGTCGGCCAGCAATGTTTCCACGAGCCGGCACAGGCCTTCGATATCGTCCTGGTCGTAGAGGAAGAGATCCTCGCCGTCGCAAAACAGGTCGTCCTGGCCGTGGCCGATGCGCGGGGTGACGAGGCAGGCCCCGCAGCCGAGCGCCTCGAACACGCGGTAGTTGAGGTCGCGGTGCTCGGCGATGTTGAGCACGAGCCGCGCTTCGTGAAAGGCTTGGCGGTAGGGACCGGTCAGGGAGGCAAATCCCGGAAAGCGCCCGCGCAGCCGGGCGAGCAGGGCGCTGCGCGCGGGGGTCAGCGCCGGGTCGTCCTTGCCGACGAACACCATGTCGTGGCGCTTGGGCGCGTCTGGGCCTTCCGGGCCGGGCCGGTCGGCTGCGGCGGCGAAGGGCGGCGACCACAAAAGCCGCGCGGCGTCGCGTCCCTGGCCGGCGAACTCCGGCAGATGGTCGCAAAGCCCGACGAGGCAGAGGTCGAAGGCCCTGGCGTAGAGCGGATACCAGGCGTGGATGTGGGAATCCACGCAGGCGAAGACCGTGGGGCAGGGATAGCGTTCGAGTCCGAGCAGCATGGGCGGCACGCTCATGTCGCCATAAACCAGGGCGTCGGGCGCAAACCCGAAGGCCGAAACGAGGTCGTCCCAGGTGAAAAAGCGGTGGGCCGGCACATGCGCGTGCGCCACGCTCCAGCCGTGCGGGGCGAGGACCGGCGCGAGGGCCGGGGCGAAAAGCGGATTGGCGAGCCAGGCCAGACGTTTCATGGGGCAGTCCTGTCCGCCGCTCAGACCGCCGGCGCAAGGACGGGGATGCCGGCGCGGCGGAAGTTCTCCTGCCAGCCCTCGGGGCTTACCGATTGTGGCAGCAGCGCCTGCCGGGGGCGGCCGGCGTCGGCCAAAGCCGCTTTGACGGCCTGGTCGAGGACGGCGGCGGCCTGCGCCGGGCGGTGCATGGGCGCGTTGCGGATGGAGGGATGCCCGGCCGCGAGGTCCTTGCACGGGTAGGCGTTGGTCACGACCTCCAGGCCGAAGCTCGCCATCTCGAGCGGCGGATAGGACGGGTGCGGCGAGGCCATGAACGACAGGCCGACATGGGATTGCATGAGCGTCGCGGCGTATTCCGGCAGGGAGAGCATGCCGCGGCTGACGAGCGTCGTGCCGTCGGGGAAGGCGACGTCCTCGTGGAGCGTGCCGGCGCTAAGAAGCGTCACGGGCAGGGCGCAGGCCGGGCGATACGCGGCGAGCCAGGCCCAGAGGCAGGCCAGCGCGGCCGGGAAGCAGTTGCGGTGGTGCCCGGGGCGGCCGTAGACGAGGATGGTGAGCCGATCCGCGGCGCGCGGCGGCAGGCGGCGGCCCATGCCGGCCAGGGCCTCGGCCAGGACGGGATTGAGCGAGGGGCGCACGGCCACGGCCCTGCCCAGGGCGTAGCGCTTTTTCGTCAGGAAGCGGGCCAGCTCCACGGAGTTGATCACGGCCGTACAGGCCTCGCCGTGGCCGTAGGTGGCCTCGGCCAGCATGTGGTCGAGGCCCATGGGATAAAAGCCCGGCTCCCAGTCCTGGATGAAGTAGTAGAAGGGGTTGGCCGGCCGCCCGGCCTGGCGCAAGCGTTCGGAGAACGCCTCCCAGAGCGGCACGGCCCGCCAGAACGTGCAGAGAAAAATGTCGCCGCCATGGACGGCAAGGGGCGCGTCGTCGTGGACGGAGGCGACCTCGGGCGGCGGATCGCCCGGGCGGCGCACGAACGGGGCCGGGTCGAGGCGGTCCGCAGCGCCTGTCAGGGGCGTCAGGGAGACGAAGCGCACGGACGGATAACGCGGGGCCAGGAACCGCGCCAGCTCGAGCACCGACGCCAGCCCCCCGAAGACGTGGTCCCGGTGCAGGTGCGGCAGGCACACGGTCAGGCGCGGCGGATGCGCGCCCGGAAGGAGGCGCAGCCGCGCCGGGTCGAAGACCGAGGCGGC
>DQED01000404.1 GCA_003525525.1 Desulfovibrio sp. | reverse complement strand
CGACAGACGCCGCCCGCACCCTGGAAGGCGTGATCGCGCGCCTGGGCGAAGCCTGCGACGCGCTCTCGGCCAAGGTCGGCGAAGCCAGGGAAGGGGCGCAGGCGCAACGGGCCTCGGCCGCCGAAACCTCGCTCGCCATCGGCGAGATGAACACCGTGGTGCTGGAAGTGGCGAAAAACGCCGGCGAAGCCGCGTCCACGGCCGCCGCAGCCCGGGGCAAGGCCGAGACGGGTTCGAAAACCGTGCTCGACCTCGTGGCCATGATCGGCGCGATCCGCGAGCGCGCCGCGGCCCTGCGCGAGGACATCACGGTGCTCGGACGCGAGGCGCAGGGCATCGGCGCGGTCATCGGCGTGATTTCCGACATCGCGGACCAGACGAACCTGCTGGCGCTCAATGCCGCCATCGAGGCCGCACGGGCCGGCGAGGCCGGACGCGGCTTCGCCGTGGTTGCCGACGAGGTCCGAAAGCTCGCGGAAAAGACCATGGCCGCGACCAAGGAGGTCGAGCAGGCCGTCACCGCCATCCAGCAGGGCACCGGCGAACACGTCAAAAGCGTGGAGGCGGCGGTTGCGGCCGTGGAGAAGGCCGACGCCCTGGCCCGCAACTCCGGCGAAGCCCTGACGGGCATCGTCGCCCTGGTCGGGGCCTCGGCCGATCAGGTGCAGGCCATTGCCGCGGCGTCCGAACAGCAGTCGGCCGTCAGCGAAGAAATCAGCCGCACCGTGGAGTCGATCAGCCGCGTCTCCAAGGACACGGCCGCGGCCATGGAGGATTCGGACGCCGCCCTGGACAGCCTGTCCCGGGAGGCCGACGGCCTCAAGGGCCTGATCGGCGAGATGCTGGCCTGACGCCGGCCTGATCCCCACCCGGGGCCGGTGTTCCGGCCCCGGCGCGGCCCTGTCGCCTTTGCCGCGCCGCCGTCCACGGCGGCGACGCCTGGCGCAGCCCCGCGTGAAAGGCGCGGCCGTTCTCCCTTTCCGCACCGCCATGAGGGCGCAACCCGCCCCTTTTCCCCTGCGAACCGCTTCCTTTCGCCTTTTTTCCGTCGCCAACGGCGTACGTACGTCCCGGCCCCATGGCGGGAAGGGGGATGCACATCGAAATTAAACGTGCTACCGTTGTCCTGAAAGTCCCTCATGCATCCGGTAAACCGCAGAGGCTCTCGAGTCTCTGGGAGGGTGGCATTTTGACCCATTTTTTCCCGGCGGCTAGCGCACTTTGTCTTGCCGTCGCCAACCCTCCGGAATCAATGCTTTATCGGGAAAACTGCCTGCACCTGCACATCCGGACACGGGAACTGTCACGGCCCAAGGCCCCATTCGGGACATTGCTGACACAATCCATTTTTCTCAACACATCGATATTTCACGATTTTATCAGCTGGTCCGCTTCTTGCTTTTTTGGAGCCAGACAGCGGAACACGCGACGTTTTTCCAGTCCACCCAGCGGAGAAATTGTCGCGAACAGCAAACCGCCCTAGTTTGTGATATTTTTCACAAAGTAGGGCCCGAACAGGAACTCCGCGAGGTCCGGTCGTCGCCGCGCCATCCCGGCGGACACCGCGGCCTCGCATCCCAGTAACTTCAACATGCCGCCAAAAGAGGTGCTTGGGTATGCAAAACTCAACTTGTCAAGCGGTCGGCGAGTGCAGAGTGCCGGAGCATGCGGTGCTGCCGCAGCCACTCTACCGGGAAGTCGTCCAGTTCATCGAAGCCCTGCCCCAGAAAGAAGGCCATCTCGTCACCGTGCTCCATAAGGCTCAGAGCGTATTCGGTTATCTGCCCATCGAAGTGCAGCAGTTCGTCGCCGACTACATGGAAGTCCCTCTGGCGCAGGTCTACGGCGTTGTCAGCTTCTACACGTTTTTCACCATGGTGCCCAAGGGCAAGTACCCCATCTCCGTCTGCATGGGCACGGCTTGCTTCGTCAAGGGTGCGGACAAAGTGGTCCATGCCTTCAAGGAACAGCTCAAAATCGACATCGGCGACGTCACCCCGGACGGCAAGTTCTCCATCGACACCCTGCGTTGCGTCGGCGGCTGCGCCCTGGCGCCCATCGTCATGGTCGGAGAGAAGGTCTACGGCAACGTCACGCCCGGGCAGGTCAAGAAAATCCTGGCCGACTACTAGCGCAAACCGAGCGATTGAAGACAAGGAGCGCTTTTCATGAGCACCATCAGAACCCTCGAAGAACTCAAGGCCAAGCGCCAGGAGATCCTGGACCGCAAGGCCGCCAGAAACGGCAAGACCATCATCAACGTGTCGCTGGCCACCTGCTCCATCGCCGCCGGCGGCAAGGCCGCCCTGGAAGCGATGCAGGATGAAGTGGCCCAGAACGGGCTGACCGGCGTGGAGTTCATGCAGTCCGGCTGCATGACCTACTGCTACGCCGAGCCCACCGTGGAAATCACGCTGCCCGGCAAGGCCCCCGTGGTGTTCGGCGGCGTGGACGAGGCCAAGGCCCGGGAACTCGTCACCGAGTACGTCATGAAGGGCGAACCGGTCGAGGGAATCATCCCCGTCAACTACGAGCGGGTAGTTCTGTAATCCAATCTACCGGGAGACGACGACATGCCAGCGACGACCACGGAAAAAAAGCAGCTTCGGATCGCCACCCGCAACTGCGGCTTCATCGATCCGGAAAGCATTGACGATTATATCGCCCTGCGGGGCTACGAGGCACTGGCCAAGGCCCTGACCATGACACCGGCCGAGGTGGTGGAACTGATCAAGGCCTCGGGCCTGCGCGGCCGCGGCGGCGGCGGCTTCCCCACCGGCGTCAAGTGGGGCATCGCCCTGGCCAACGCGGCCGACCAGAAGTACATCGTGTGCAACGCCGACGAAGGCGACCCGGGCGCGTTCATGGACCGCGCCGTCCTGGAAGGCGACCCCCACTCCGTCGTCGAGGCCATGGCCATCGGCGGTTACGCCATCGGCGCGACCCAGGGCACGGTCTACATCCGCGCCGAATACCCGCTCGCCATCAAGCGCCTGAAAAAGGCCATCGACGACGCCCGCGCCTACGGCCTGCTCGGCAAGAACGTTTTCGGCTCGGGCTTCGATTTCGACATCGAGCTCAAGTACGGCGCCGGCGCGTTCGTGTGCGGCGAGGAAACGGCGCTCATTCGCTCCATGGAAGGCAAGCGCGGCGAGCCCGTGACCAAGCCGCCGTTCCCGGCCCAGTCCGGCTATTGGGAAAAGCCCACCATCGTCAACAACGTCGAGACCTTCGCCAACGTCCCGGCCATCGTGCTCAAGGGCGCGGACTGGTTCTCCGGGATCGGCACCGCCACCACCAAGGGCACCAAGGTCTTCGCCCTGGCCGGCAAGATCGTCAACGTGGGCCTCATTGAAGTGCCCATGGGCATCACGCTGCGCGAAGTCATCTTCGAGATCGGCGGCGGCTGCCCCGACGGCAAGAAGTTCAAGGCCGTGCAGACCGGCGGCCCCTCCGGCGGCGCGCTGTCCTACAAGGATCTCGACGTGGCCATCGACTACGAGTCGCTGATCGCCCGCAAGTCGATGATGGGCTCCGGCGGCATGGTCGTCATGGACGAGGACGACTGCATGGTCTCCGTGGCCAAGTTCTTCCTGGACTTCACCATGGACGAGACCTGCGGCAAGTGCACCCCCTGCCGCATCGGCTCCAAGCGCCTCTACGAGATGCTGGACAAGATCACCAAGGGCAAGGGCACCCATGCCGACCTCGACCGCCTCAAGTCCCTGTCCGTGATCATCAAGGACACGGCGCTGTGCGGCCTCGGGCAGACCATGCCCAACCCGATCCTGTCCACCATGGACACCTTCGCCGACGAATACGAAGCCCACATCAGGGACAAGAAGTGTCCGGCCCACGTCTGCACGGCCCTGCTGACCTACACCATCGATCCCGCCAAGTGCACCGGCTGCACCCTGTGCACCAAGGTCTGCCCGGTGGAGTGCATCTCCGGCACGAAGAAGCAGCCGCACACCATTGACGCCACAAGGTGCATCAAGTGCGGCGCCTGCTACGACAAGTGCAAGTTCGACTCCATCATCAAGCAATAAGGATCCAAGGAGGTCCGCAATGTCCATGCTGACAATAACCATAGACGGCAAAACGACGTCCGTGCCGGCGGGCAGCACCATCCTGGATGCCGCCAGGCAGCTCGACATCGACATCCCGACCTTGTGCTACCTCAACCTCGAGGATCTTCGGGTCAACAACAAGGCCGCTTCCTGCCGCATCTGCGTGGTCGAGGTCGAGGGCCGGCGCAACCTCGCCCCGGCCTGCGCCACGCCGGTCACCGACAACATGGTCGTCAAGACCAACACCCTGCGCGTGCTCAACGCCCGCCGCACCGTGCTCGAACTCATGCTCTCCGACCACCCCAAGGACTGCCTCGTGTGCGCCAAGTCCGGCGAGTGCGAGCTGCAGACCCTGGCCGAGCGCTTCGGCATCCGCGAGTCGCCCTATGACGGCGGCGAGATGTCCCACTACCGCAAGGACATCTCCGCCTCCATCATCCGCGACATGGACAAGTGCATCATGTGCCGCCGCTGCGAGACCATGTGCAACGTCGTCCAGACCTGCGGCGTGCTCTCGGGCGTCAACCGCGGCTTCACCGCCGTGGTCGCCCCGGCCTTCGAGATGAACCTGTCCGACACCGTGTGCACCAACTGCGGCCAGTGCGTGGCCGTGTGCCCCACCGGCGCGCTGGTCGAGCACGACCACAGCTGGGAAGTCGTCGAAGCCCTGGCCAACCCGGACAAGGTCGTCATCGTCCAGACCGCCCCGGCCGTGCGCGCCGCCCTCGGCGAGGACCTCGGCATCGCCCCCGGCACCTCGGTCACCGGCAAGATGGCCGCCGCCCTGCGCCGCCTGGGCTTCGCCCACGTCTTCGACACCGACTTCGCCGCCGACCTGACCATCATGGAGGAAGGCTCGGAATTCCTCGACCGCCTCACCAAGCACCTCGGCGGCGACCAGACGGTCAAGCTGCCCATCCTCACCTCCTGCTGCCCGGGCTGGGTCAAGTTCTTCGAACACCAGTTCCCGGACATGCTCGACGTGCCCTCGACGGCCAAGTCGCCGCAGCAGATGTTCGGCGCCATCGCCAAGACCTACTACGCCGACCTGCTCGGCATCTCCCGCGACAAGCTCGTGGTGGTCTCGGTCATGCCCTGCCTGGCCAAGAAGTACGAACGCGCCCGGCCGGAATTCGCCGTGGACGGCAACCCGGACGTGGACATCGTCATCTCCACCCGTGAGCTGGCGCGCCTGATCAAGCGCATGAACATCGACTTCGCGGGACTTCCCGACGAGGACTTCGACGCTCCCCTCGGCGCGTCCACCGGCGCGGCCCCGATCTTCGGCGTCACCGGCGGCGTCATCGAGGCGGCGCTGCGCACCGCGTACGAACTGGCCACGGGCGAGACGCTCACCAAGGTCGAGTTCGAGGACGTGCGCGGCATGGAAGGCGTGAAAAAGGCCACGGTCAAGGTCGGCCCCCACGAGCTCGTCATCGGCGTGGCGCACGGCCTTGGCAACGCGCGCAAGCTCCTCGAGCGCGTGCGCGCCGGCGAGACCTTCCACGCCATCGAGGTCATGGCCTGTCCCGGCGGCTGCATCGGCGGCGGCGGACAGCCCTACCACCACGGCGACGTCGAACTGCTCAAGCTGCGCACCCAGGTCCTCTACGACGAGGACGCGGGCAAGCCGCTGCGCAAGTCGCACCAGAACCCGTACATCATCGAACTCTACGAGAAGTTCCTGGGCAAGCCGCTGTCCGAGAAATCGCACCACCTGCTGCATACCCACTACTTCAAGCGTCAGCGCCTCTAATCGCGAAAGCGAAACAGGGAAGACCGGGAGAGGCGCCGCCTCGCCTCTCCCGGGCCTCTCCCGGGGAAACATCCCGCCCCCCTGTGCGGGGGCACGAATTGTTCTGTGACTCCTCCTCCTTCCCCCTCTCGCCAGTGGCGACGGCTTGTGGGGACGGCGTTTCCAGAGGCGACGGCCCGCGACAGCGAGCCTGCCGCCCCTGGATACGCCGCCCCCACGGAGAGGGGGTCCGGGGGGCATCATG
>DQED01000201.1:4514-4672 GCA_003525525.1 Desulfovibrio sp. | reverse complement strand
CCCCGGCCGCCGATGCCGCCCATGAGCCGCGACATGGCCCTGTCCTGGCGCACCAGGCGCGGCTGGAGATACTTGAGCTGGGCCATCTCCACCTGCAGCTTGCCGCCGCGCGAGGCCGCGTGCTGGGCGAAGATGTCGAGGATGAGCTGGGTGCGGTC